>JAUWDI010000151.1 GCA_030608865.1 Anaerolineales bacterium
CCTGCGGGAAGTTTAATCCCTGCAGGAAGCCTGGAGATTCCCGTCTGTTTGACCCGACACAGGCGCCATGATAGACTCACAGATTGGTCTCTTCCAGGTGGAGAAATGGGGTTTTCGAAGGCCATACGGCTGCTTAATATACTCTGCATCACGATGCTCGGATTTATGTGCATTGTCAGCCAGGCTGCAGCCCAGGCGCCAGGGTACGCGGACATTCGTGAGCCTCTTGGCGGAGAAGCCATCGATGGAGTAGTGACAATCGAGGGGTCGGCATCTCACCCATCCTTTGTTTCGTATGATCTCTCTTTCTCCCATTCAGATAACCCAACCGGGACCTGGTTCCTGATCGGCGATGTCGGTCGCACGCCCGTAACGAATGGAAGATTGGGGCTGTGGGATACCACCGGTATCACCGACGGCTTCTACACGTTGCGATTACGCGTCTTTCTTAGCAATAACATCGTGCTTGAGTCATTCATTGAAGGGCTCCGCATTCGTAATAGCACAGCGATTGAGACGGCCACACCTCAGCCTGACAGGGTCACGGCAACACCAACGATTGCACTGCCTACACGGACCCCGCGCCCCACTCCGCTGCCGCTTCCAGGTGGATCAAGCCCATCGACCGTGTTGCGGACTTTCACAGGGGGAATAATCGCTGGTGTGGTAGTCCTGCTCTCACTCGGTATTTACCTCTTCATCCGCAGGAGATCTCAAGAGCGATGGGCTGTTCTGCAAATGCGACAGATGCTCCGTAATGCTAATCGCAAGAAACGCAGGTAGAAGGATGTCAGAACATCAAGGACCATACCTCCTCGCCGGCCTGGGCAATCCGGGTCGAGAATTCCGGCGGAACCGGCATAACATCGGCTTTATGCTGATTGACCATCTTGCGCAAAGATGGGGTCTTACGATTTCGCGCATGCAATCTGAAGCGCTGATCGCTGACGGACGCGTGGATGGAGAAAAGATCTACCTGGTAAAACCTCAAACCTTCATGAACCTTGTCGGCCGGTCGATCGCTTCACTAGCACGCTATTATCGCATCCCACCAACAAATCTAATCGTGATCTACGACGATCTCGACCTGCCGCTCGGGACAGTTCGCATCCGCCCCGAAGGGGGCTCCGGCGGGCACAAAGGTATGGCTTCAATTATCACTGCTACGCAGTCAAATCAAATCCCGCGCATGCGTCTCGGCATCGGTCGACCGTCTGGGAAGATGGCCCCCGCAGCCTTCGTGCTTCAAGATTTTCTCACTGAGGATGCCGAATTTGTTGAAATGACACTCCGACGCAGCGCGGACTGCATCCATACCCTGCTCTTCGATGGGATCGAGGCGGCGATGAACTCCTGCAATCCCAAACCTGCTGAAAAATGAATCTCTCCGCCCTATTAGCTCCTCTACGGGAGCAATCGACATACCAGCGACTATTGGACCAGCTTCTGGAAAAGACCTCTCCTGACGAAGCTCTGGAGATTCCGAAAGCAGTTCGACCGATGCTGGTCAGCGCTCTTTACGAAGATCTTCAGCAACCTATTCTATATATCGTTCCCCAATCGAATCGCCTGCTCACACTTCATGAAGAGATTCCGAATTGGACGCCAAACGTAGACCTTCACCGTTTTCCAAATCCGAATCCTCTTTTTTATGAACTGTCACCCTGGAGTGAATCCGTTAGAAATGAGCGTACCTCTGCACTCGCTTTCTTGACTCAAGGCGAAGGACCCGGCAGCCCACAAGCAGAACTCCCTGGCCAAAACCTGATGCTTCTGGCTTCATCCAGAGCCATGATGACACGCACACTCTCAAAACGGACATTCCTGGCAAATTCACGTTATGTAAAGCAAGGTGCGGTTTTCCGGTTCGATCAGCTTCTTTCCCTGCTCATGAATAATGGCTATGCGCAAAGCAGCCTTGTGACCGAGCGCGGACAGTTCAGTCGCCGCGGTGGAATTCTCGACCTCTGGCCCCCGGCGGAAGAGTTCCCCATCCGCCTCGAATTCTTCGGGGACGATGTGGAATCTCTCCGCTGCTTCGACCCAACCTCCCAGCGGACGATCAAGGAAACGACCTGGGTCTGGGTCACGCCAGCACGCGAGGGTCTGCCGCGCGACTTCGATAAGAATTGGCCGAAACAATTGCCTGGCATTGGCAGCGAAGATGACCTTTTCCTAACCGATTCGCTGGAGTTGTTTTTACCGCTGATGAATTCACACCCCTCTGGCATATCTAATTTTCTTCCTAAGAATACCGTCGTTGTTTTCGACGATAAGATCGCTTTCACGAATGCCGTGGCCGATATCGAGCAACAGGCTCTAAGCATGCATGAGGAGGCGATTGTAGAAAAACGGATTTCCTCAGATTTCCCGCTCCCCTATCTGACCTTACCAGATCTCGAAGAGAGCCTCGTGAACTTCACCACGCTGGATCTAGGAATGAACGCCGGAATTGCAGACATGCATGCGGTCCCGCTGGCAAACTCCTTCACTCCAGGGCCGCGCTTCGGCGGGCAACTCGAATCAATCCTGAAGCACCTCAGCGATAAACGCAGGGATCACGAAACGGTTGTCATCGTCAGCCGACAGGCGCAGCGTCTCTGCGAGTTGTGGAGCGAGTACGATGACGCCGCTGAAGTCAGGCAAGAGATATCAGGAGAACTTTCCCCCGGCGAGATAGTCTTCATCCAGGGGCCACTTTCCGGTGGCTGGATACAAGACCTGGCACGAGGTGATCGGCTCCATCTACTTACGGATGCAGAGTTATTTGGCTGGTCACGACCTCGACCTCGCCGGCGCTCGCTCGCACGACCTTCGGCTCCCGAAGAGTCTTTCGCCGATCTTCAGCATGGCAATTATGTCGTGCACATCGACTACGGAATCGGGAGATTCATAGGGCTTGTCGAACGCCGGTTAGATGAAATCCAACGAGAGTTCCTTCTCATTGAGTACGCCGATGGTGACCAACTTTACATACCCGTCCATCAAGCCGATCGCATCTCTCGCTATGTTGGCGCAGATAGCTCATCCCCTTCTTTGTCCCGCCTCGGCTCCTCTGAGTGGGCTCGCTCGAAGGGCAAAGCGAGAGAAGCGGTCGAGCAAATCGCACGCGATCTTCTCGAACTCTACGCAGAAAGACAGACGGTATTCGGAACGGCATTTCCCCCCGATACAGCATGGCAAAAGGAATTGGAAGCGTCCTTCTCTCACCAGGAAACTGAAGATCAAATACGAGCACTCGAAGCCATAAAAAGCGATATGGAAAGGCCCAAACCGATGGACCGCTTGATTTGTGGTGATGTAGGCTATGGAAAAACGGAGGTCGCTTTACGTGCGGCATTCAAAGCGGTGATGCACGGCAAACAAACCGCGATGCTCGTTCCAACGACCGTATTAGCGCAGCAACATTTCAATACATTCCGACGCCGGCTCGCCGCCTTTCCCATCAAGGTTGAGATGCTATCCCGTTTCCGGAGCCGAAGCGAGACAGCTGAGATCATCGCCAGCCTCATCTCGGGTGAGATCGACATGGTGATCGGCACCCAC
>JAUWDI010000140.1 GCA_030608865.1 Anaerolineales bacterium
CCTTGACCTTTTCAGCGGGTCTGGCCCAGTTTCGCTTCGAAGATGAATCGATCGATGACCTGCTCGCGCGTGCAGACCACGCTCAATATAAAGCCAAGGATGCGGGCAAGGGGCAGATTCGCACACAGCATGACACCATTCAGCTTTCTTTATTCGAGGAAGAACAAACTCCCTGAGAAGGCACGCTTATTCTCTCGCCACAGATCTCCCTTCCTTCTTCTTTTGAGAACCTGACAAATCCAGAACATCGATCGTGAAAGGATCGACAATGGTCCATACGGGAAACATCGATTTGAGCACCAGGGGACATGCTGACATGCATGACTTGACGAAGGCCGTAGAGGATATCGTCGAGAGCTCCGGGGTGCACTCCGGTCTCGTCACGGTATTCACCCCCTCGGCGACCAGCGCCATCACAACCATTGAATTCGAGTCGGGCGCGTTGGAAGATCTTCGCCATGCGCTCGACGAGATTGCCCCACAGGACCGTACCTACCAGCACAATCTTCGCTGGGGAGACGGGAACGGTCATTCCCATTTGCGGTCAGCCCTGCTCAAGACTTCTTTTACGATTCCGATTGTCGCTGGCAACATGACGCTGGGAACATGGCAGCAGATCCTCTTCGTGGATTTCGATGTACACCCTCGCCAACGCCGCCTTGTCGTACAGGTCATGGGTGATTGAGCCTCGTGGTGTAGTAAGATGGGAACCCATTTTTGAGTAAAGGAAAAAGGGTTTAGGAGGGCAATATTGAAACGTCTTTTAGCAGTTCTAGCGCACCCGGATGATGAGAGCTTTGGCCCAGGTGGAACTTTGGCGCTTTACGCCCAAGAAGGCGTCGAAGTGCATCTCATCTGCGCCACGCGCGGTGATGTTGGCGCAATCCCACCTGAGATGCAGCTAAACGCTGAAGAGACCGCTCGTATGCGTTTGGACGAACTGCGCTGCGCGGCGGCGCAACTTGGATTGACCGAGGTGCACATCCTGGGCTACCGCGATTCGGGCATGCCCGGTTCGGACGACAATAACCACCCCGATGCATTAGCTGCAGCCCCGGTGGCGGAAGTCACCGAGAAGATTGCCAGTCTAATGCGCCAGATACATCCACAGGTTGTGATCACCCACGACCCTGTCGGAGGCTACCATCACCCCGATCACATCGCCGTACACAAAGCAGCCGTTGCGGCTTTCAACAGAGTAAGGGGGGAATTGGAGGGCGGATCTGCTCCTCTAAAGTCTTGCCCTCAGAAACTCTACTATCACACCTTCCCCCGTCGTTTCCTGCGCATCATGGTGCGGCTGTTGCCCCTCTTCGGAAAGAATCCCAGGAAATTCGGGCGTAATGAAGATATAGACTTGCTGGAGATCAGCCGCGACGATTTCCCCATTCACGCCAGGATCGACTTCCGCCGGGTCGCTGAAATAAAAGAAAAGGCCTCTGCCTGCCACCAGAGCCAGCAGGGACCGAGTTCCGGTGGGCTCTTTGGTGTGCTCATGAGGCTTTTCAGCGGGCCGGAGACTTTTACGCGCGCCTACCCGGCAGCGGAGGACAGACTGCGAGAGCGTGACCTCTTCGACGGCGTGGACAGCGACTGACCACACAAGGAGCGGCCGGAGTGTCCCCCTCGAGCCGGTGTAACGCCGTCGACCTCGCTGCGGACGTTGTTAACAGCGGTATCAGGCACTCAGCTTGCATGGTAAGATTCCTCCATTGAGCAAATGCTCATGGGGAAGATCGACATCATGTCTGCTTCGAGCGTTCAACGACTGCCATTGCCAACCACTTTGACCATCCCCCAGCGGCTCGATACGAACGCTCACCGCTCAACCTGGTGTGACCCGCATGGTTAAATAATCACCATGATCTCCACAAATCGGCATTGCCCTTGCCAATAGAGGAATAGGAACCTTCGATGATATCGTTATTAAACATCCCTGCAGCAGCTCTACCGTTCATCATCTTCGCCATGCGAGTCTCGGATATGTCGCTCGATACACTGCGAGTGCTCTTCGTCATCCGCGGGCGAAAACCTTTAGCATGGATCCTGGGTTTCTTCCAGTCGCTTATATGGGTTATTGCCATCACAAGCGTTCTGAGTAATTTGGACAACTTGTGGAACATCATCGCTTACGCCGGAGGTTTTGCCACTGGAATTGTCGTCGGAATGACGATCGAGGAGCATCTCGCCATCGGGCATAGCAACCTGCAGATTATCAGCTCCCGTTGGGGCAGCGCAATCGCCGAAACCATTCGCGAGCAGGGCTACGCCGCGACCGAGCTCCCTGCGCGCGGCAAGGATGGGACGGTCAGTCTGATCAGCTGCAGCATCCTGCGCCGGGATATCGATGCAGTCCGGAAAGAGGTTAACAAGATCGATCCCGATGCATTCATCACCGTAGAGGATATCCGTCCGCTTCACCGAGGCTTCTGGCGATCCTGATCAGGGGACGGTCGCAGGAACACTCTTGAAAGTAATCTATCTATGGTTACACAACAAACCTTCGATGATCTTCGCACATGACCCCATAACCCGATGAGTCTGGATTGGAGCCTTCTCCCCGCCGCGCTCGTCCCAATCCTGATCCTGGTCATCCGCATAGGCAACCTATCGCTTTCAACGCTGCGCGTGCTTACCGTTGTGCGCGGACGAAAACGAGCCGCCTGGGCTCTTGGCTTTCTGCAGAGTCTGCTTTTTATCACTGTGATCACCGGTGTCTTTAAGAACCTTGATAACCCTTGGAACCTGTTAGCATACGCCGCGGGTTTCGCCACCGGAAACGTTCTAGGAATAATCCTTGATGATCGTATCGCCCCCGGGCACAGCCTACTGCGGATAACGAGCTCGAGTCACGGGGCAGCCATCATGGCAGCCTTGCATCAAGCCGGCATGGGCGCAACAGAGGTCGCCGGGTCAGGCCGCGATGGCACCGTGAGTCTGATCTACTGCTACTCACCCCGACGTAAGGTACGAAAGATAAAAGAACTTGTGCTGCAGCACGACCCCCAGGCTTTTATGACGCTGCTGCAAGTGCGACAGATCGGGGGTGGCTGGGAGGGTTAACGCCATTCTCGGGGGAAATCCGAAGGGGTTTGGCCCGTATGTCTGCCCACAATCTAACCTCCCGCAGGATAAGAAAAACTACGGGAGGTTTAACGCACCGACCCCAAGGCGCTCAGAAAGACAGCCATCAGGAAGAGATGACCTACTCTGATGGCTTGCAACTTGCATCACTCTGAGAACGGCGTGGGGTTGTAAAGCAAACCATCAGCATATACCCTTATAGTAGGAGCAAGGGTTGGTTTGCAACGCCCTACCCCAAACGGTATAATCCCGCGACCCATAGTATGAGCTTAACTCGAGCAGATCAACACCTTGATCTGGTTGAGAATCGGTAATTTTGGGTCTATCTACTCTGTGAATCTGGAAGATTAGAAGAAAAAAACAGAATGGCACTCAAGGGCAACCTACGCGACTTTAACGTCACCCAGCTTCTGAATCTGATCAATATTGCCCAGAAGACCGGCACGCTCACGGTTGAGGGTCCAGATGCCATTTCTTGGGTTTCCTTCCGCGCTGGAAAACTAATCTACGCACAAATGGGGAATGAGGACGGAAGCCTGACCGGCATCCTCACCCGCGCCGGGAAGATCACATCCAAACAAGCAGACGTCATCAAGGAAAATGCAACAGAAAAGAGCGACCAGGGGCTTGGCCTGCTCCTGATAAACGCTGGCTATCTATCTCAGCAAGTCATCCTGGACAGTATTCAACAGTACGTCCTTGACATTGTT
>JAUWDI010000188.1 GCA_030608865.1 Anaerolineales bacterium
TCACCGAACGCGCCGCACCCTATATCACCCTGGATGGATCAGCCCCATCCACACAACTCGCTCTTTTCTAAGTACCCGCCCCTAGATCTGCTTTTCCCATTGATTTCGCCACGCTTTGATGCCGCAAGGCGAACCATGCAACCGCGGCCATCACCAACCCTGAAATGATCAGGCCTACTGAGAAGATAATTGAAGCCGCGCCGGAGCGAAAAGTCACCGATCCAATAATATCGGGCAGATGTTTCAACGTATCGGCCAGCGCCAGCAAGAGGCCGATGGTGATCAAACCCTGGTAACTGGCTCGCGTTCCTCGGGCTGCTAGCGCAATCAATCCTGTAAGCGCAACGAAGAACGCAAATGCAAGAAATTGCGTGGGCGGGTTGGACAAATTAAATTCTGCAGGAACGCCGAACAGGAAATCATCAATCAGATGAGCGACGCCAAACCCGGCGAAAATTGATGAAACTACGATTACGCGATTACTCCAACGGATATTGTCTGCTTCTGGTTTGAGCATGGGGCGCCTCCCTATTGAATGCCCATCAAGCGAGACTGCTAAATATCAGGGTACCACCCGTCAAATAAAGCTAGGCACCCGCGCCTTTCTGCGGGTGCCCATATTAGATCCTGCGGAGTGCCTAGTATTGCTTTTTTTCTTTTTTCAGTTTACGTTTTTCCTTAATCGTTAGCTTTGGCTTCTTTTTAGTCTCTTTCTTGCTCTTATCTTTTTTCCCTTTTTCACCCATTTTAACCCATCCTCACTTAACAATACCGTTTGCGATTCATCCCCCATCATAGCACTTAAAAGCCCAACCGCTAGGAGTTTACTGCACCCCCTTCCGAAGGGTGAACAGATTCGACACCTACATCTCACCTCCCGCCTGGGTGATCTCTTAATAAGCAAGAACGAAAATCAAGACCGCGACGATAGGCGTCGCTCTAAAACCGCGTGTGCGTGAATTAGCGTTATAATATCGACCTTAAGAACCAACCTAACTTGGAGGAAAGAATTCATGAAGAAGCTTATACTGGTCGTCGTAACGGTTATGATGTTTGGATTGGCCGCATGTTCGACAGCAACGCCAACACCAGAAACAGCACCACCGGGAGTCCCGACCGTCTCAGCACCAACGGCTGAACCGACTCCGGACGACGGGAATCCGGCTGTGTTCTTGGCAATCATCACGCCCAAGAATGGAACCGCATGGGAGAGCACCGATTTTCTAGAAGTGACCGGATCTGCGCGTGCGATGCCCAATGATGAAGTTATCGTGTTCTTCGTTGATGAGGGCCGCAATATATACGGCTCCGCCTGTGCAGATCTGGGACCGGCGAATGCGAATAACATCAAGACCTACCAAACGAACATGACCGCCCCAGTCAACACAGCAACCGATGGCAAGGTAATCGCTGTGGTTATGAACGATGACGGCAGCCTCGCTGGATCAGCTGGAGTCTTCGCCACTGCCAATCCGGACCGCAACGATCAGCACATCACCATCGAAGAGCCGGGGAACCGCTGTGTTATCACGAACCCAAGCTCGTTCACGGTCGAGGGATCGGGGCAGGGCGCTTTCGAGAATAACGTAGTGGTGCAAGCTCAAGACGCTAGTGGTAAGGTGCTGGCCGAGCAGGTCGCGACCTACTCATCAAGTGAGGTCGGCGGTCCCGGTGCCTGGTCAGTTACGCTTAGCGTGAACGTTGCGACGGGAATCGAAGGTCGTCTGGTGGCTTTCTCATCGGATCCAGGTGGTGGATCGCCGCTCACTTCACAGACATATACCGTATTTTACGGCAAATAATCTAAAGTATATTTTTAAGGAAGCTGCGGGCCCCCGTGAGTGCGGGGGTCCGTTTTGTTTGGTAAGAGCTCTCTTCTGATAACCAGAGTATCTCCTTGATCGAGCTCTAAAAGATCTGAACAATTGCGAATGCAAACGACAGGCCGCGTCTTCCTCGCGCAGCATGGTTCTTCATGATGATTTTACAGAACTCCTAAGCGGCGCTGAGGAGTTCCAGGAGGGGGGAGATGTAAACCAATCGCTCACCACGCAGTCGATGACGATGATGCTGAGAATTCACATTCTATCCAGCGGGTGTATTACAGCCTCACCAATTGACACAAACACGACCAATCTCCTTGTATACTAGATTCAAAAGAAGTGATTATCCTTGGAATACTGCATGCCCGCGTTCGCCACGATCGATTACCACGTGACTTCCCGCTGCAACCAGGAGTGCCCATACTGCTGGGGACCGCAGGATTTCGATGAAACGACGGTCGATTCCAAAACAGCTGCCGCAATCGTGCGCAAGATCGCCCAGAGCGGCGCGCAGCGGATCGTTTTCACCGGCGGTGACCCGATCCTCCGCCCAGACATCGGCATGCTCATCCGTCTGGCGAAACAAGAAGGGCTTGAGGTGGCACTCTCAACAACCGGCGATGCATTGACGCGCAGCTTCGTGCGCGGCTATAGGAGTTGGATTAATCTGATCTCGCTCCCGCTTGACGGCGCATCTGAGGATGTGTCCAGCCGGACAAAAAAGGAAGGGCATTTCACTGCCATTATGAACTGCCTGGATTTCCTGGCCGATTTCCCGGCGATCGATGTGAAGGTTGCCACCCCCGTCACGCTCCACAACATCGACGACATCCCCGGCATCATATCGCTGCTCGACGAGCGTGCAGCGCACATGCCCAATCATCTTTTCTACAACATCTTCCATGCTTATCCACGCGCCATGCAGCCTCAATCCTGGGATGAATTAGTTGTGAGT
>JAUWDI010000134.1 GCA_030608865.1 Anaerolineales bacterium
CAGGATGAGCGCTATCGCCCAACGCATGAGAGGCAACCTACGTCTCTCTGCCTTTACGGGCGGGATCTCCCTCTCTTCTTCTTCAACAAGGCGCTGCAGCAGTTCGGCTTGTGCGTATTGACGTTCGGTGACCTCTAATCGCGCCGCGGCAGTGCTCGCTGTTCGCGGCATGGCGACGACCGGCTCAGCCATTAATACTCCGCGCAGTCCAGCAAGCGGTCCTGCCGATTCAACCGGCTGCACTTCGTCTGATTCAATCGCTATCTCTGAGCGGAAAGTATCAACTGGCCGCATTGCTTCAAGCCAGGATGGGAGCGTTGCTGGTGCCAAGTCAAGCTTCTCTTCATCCTCTCCAGCCGCGGATGGAGTCTCTGGTTTCGACTCTCCCAGCCAATCCGGGAGTTCTATTGAATCCAGGTTCAAATCACTCATTTCGCTGAAGGGCATCTCCCCAGCTTCTTCGTCGAGCAACGCGGGGACATGTGGGGTCCCTTTCGCTTCTAACAATTCACCCTCATCCGGGGCGGGGAACCATTCCATCTCCTCCTCAGGAGGTGTGGGTTCGCCCGAGACGGGCTGGAGATCTTCATCAATACTGTCCGCTGTTGGTGCGCTGTCACCTGCTTCGCGTGAGGGTATCGCTTGTTCCGGCAATATCTCACCTTGAGGCACCGGATCAGGCACATCTGATGGCGGGCTGGGATCCAATGCTTGCGGCGCTGGCCGCTCGATTGATTCCTCTTCATCTGGAGATGGCTTGAGCCCTTCTACACCAGCTGGCTGCTCGCTCGGCGTGTCCTCCCGTAAGCGTGTGATCCAATCTTCACCCTCGCCTGACTCGGGCTGGTCATCCGTTTGAGTTTCCCTTCGCTCGCGAACCCTTGAAAGCCACTCTGGAACTTCCTCATCAGATTCTTCATCACCAGCGGCTAAGAAATCATCCATCCAGTCGGGAATTTCTTCGGAAGGCGGCCCTTCCTCGATACCCGAATCAGCTTCCCGCAACCTTCCCAGCCAGTCTGGTGCAGCCTCATCCGGTATATCCATCTCCGCTGCAGGATCTTCTTCCGCACCCGAACCCATGATTGCATCGGAGCGGATGTTCGCCAGCCAATCATCCCCATCACCGGGCGCTTCTGAGTCCGGAGGTGAAATCCCGTCCGCAGCAGATGCCTGTTGGTCTGAAGGGGGCATACCAGCGACAAGCGGCGTCAGGCGCGCTGCACAATTGCTGCAGACTTCCGCAGCTTCCTGATTCATCGTGCTGCACATGGGACAGCGAATTTCAGCCATGCATTATTCCCCGTATGGCCGGTCAACGGCCAGTAAAACTCGGAGACCGGTCACGATAGATCCCAGGGCTACTCCGAGGAGGATGCCGCGCGCGCCTCCAGCGGCAGCCACCTGCACCAGCCAATTTCGTAGGCCAGCGAAGAAACTGAAGAACAGACCCTCCGTGGATAATATGCCGGGGCCGGAACCGATCAACACGAGCAGCGCGGTTCCAACGAAGACAAGGCTTATGAGATCTTTTCTCAGCGCCACCAAACGAAAACCGGCAAGCGCTAATGTGATTGCAAGCAAGGCCATCAAGCTTGCCTCAACTGGTAGCTGAATGGAATTGAAGAGAAACAGGACCACTCGACTATCGGGTCCTAAGATCAACCCCAGAAGGAGCGTGAGCACAAAAGCAACGATTAATATCGCACTGTACTTCCATCCAGGTTTCTGCCCACTGACCTTCGTCCAGTGAACCAAGAACAAATTGAAGAGACCAATGCCTAAGGCGACTGCCGCCAGCAAGACGGCCCAACCCATGATCAACAGACGTAATTCGAAGATCCTCCCAAGGAGACTGTCCGCGGGAATTTGATCGATCTGAACAAAGTAACCCAACAGGACGATGATCCCCGTTCCGACGGCCATAGCCGCCCATAACAAATAGGTTCCGATCTTCAACGGATCACTCCCAGAAGGCTAAGAACGGCGCCGATAACGATCCCCGCAATAATGAGCATCCGCACAGCATCTTGTACTCTCAAACTTGCCCTGTGAACCCGCCCCACATTCAGGTACGCTCCACCCGCAAAGATTTCCTCACCGATCAAGGGATGCTCAGCGGTTGCATAAAGCAAGGCTTGTGACTGTGCATCATCCGTCCCTGCTAAGACAAAAGCCCCCTGCCGCTCACCGAAATCGGCTGCCAATGCTCCCTCTGCACCAAAGGAACCAGCCAGTACGTGAACTGAGATGTCTTCACTCGCCAGCAGTATTGGCAAGTTGGCAACATATGAAAAGGGGGTGGGTCCTAGCATTCGCCCGGAGATGGGACTATAGCGGGGCAAAGCCCTAGCGTCGGAATACACCTTGCGCAAGGTATCCTGCGCCAAGATTGCCATCGCTCCATCCCCGGTTGTGGCCACAACCGGTTTGTCACTCATCGTCGTCTTCTCGGCAATGCTTGTCAGGATCGCCAGCCCAGCCAACGCAGGCGCGCAATCGGTCCCGATGACCGACCCTGTTCCGAGTGACAAGTGAACTCGTTCCCCTGCCTCGACAGCGCGCTCGATCGCTCCCTTCAGAGCTTCATAGCCTCTGATGGGCCGGAAAGTCGCAGGCCGCCGTTGATCGATGGTCATGAAGAAAACCAGAAGACCAACGAACAGCAGCAGGATAAAGAGACCGGGAAGATCTACGCCGCTCATTGGGGTTCTTCCTTCTTCCTGAGCATCACAATCAGCTCCGTGACAGCGTCTGGATCTTCCATGATTTTGCCGAATTCATTCCATGTTCCTGAAGGACCACTCATGAAGGGGTTGAGTAGATACGCCGCTTGAGCGCCCAATGGCAAAATTGGTCCGCCAGCGTCGAGAAAGGCAGCGGCTAAGCCGCCCAGCCCAGATCGGCGAAGTATTCGAGCAAGTCTTCGCTGCACCTTTATCCTTCCCTCCATCGCCGCGCAGTATAGCATATACCGCGCGCGCCGGAAACAACCTTGCTCCACCACACAGATAGGGGAGCGCAGTCGCACCGCTCGATTGTAGACTGCGGTACTATGCGGGTCAAGCGGACGAGATTGCCTTCACTTGGTCTTAGGCTATAATTGCGAACGGTTGTTCGAAAGACAAACACTATGGGAATCCATCTGCCTTCCTTACTTCCCCAGATGCAAGAGCTCGGCCAAGCCCTCTATGAGCGGAGTCTGCAGGTGTCCGCGATGATCCCAAAAGCCGTTAAAGCCCTGCACTTCACGGCCGGACTCGATCACTCCGACCTTCAATCGAAGATTAAGAAGGCAGGGAATCGCTGGACAGGCGCAATTCCTACCGAAGAGACGCTCAATCTGACATTCCCGCCGCCTACAATCCCGCAGAGTCTCCACGTGATCGGCGCCGATGGCTCACAGATTTATCCGGATCGCCACGCAGCCGCGTTTTATTACCTCATTAATATAGGCAGCATCGTCGTTTCACACGGCAGCGGCAAAGCACCCACGATCCAACAGGAATCCCGGCTCTTTTTTGAGCTTGAAGACCTTTACGACGAAGCAAATCATCCTGTCCAGAATGCTTATGTAAACCTGCGGCGGGATGTAGCCGAGATGAAAACGCTCGCAGAAAAGGCTGAAAGCCTGGCTGGTGAACAGACTCTCGCAATTCTAGACAACAGCCTTCTACTGTGGATGGCGCTGCAAACCGGCGGATCGACATCTCGGGAGACGGATCTTTACCTCCAGCAGTACCTGAAATTACTCGGTCGTTTACGCTCCTCAAAGACTGGCCTGGCTGGTTTCATCGACCGCCCGCGGAGCGTAAGTGTGCTCGCTTTAATCCACCTTGCCGGGCTGCCAGATGATCAGATTACCCAGGAAACGCTACGCCTGACTCCTTTCCGCGGTTTGAC
>JAUWDI010000049.1 GCA_030608865.1 Anaerolineales bacterium
CACAATCGAATGGAGCTCCATCTGTGGAACAGTTGAGCGAGATGATTGATGTTCAGAGCGGGGCGATTGTGAGCCGCACGCTGTTGAAGGCGGTCAATGGATCGACCACGTTATTCGCGTTCGATGCGGGCCAAGAACTCAGCGAACATACTACGCCGAATGAAGCCCTGCTGATTGTGATCGAGGGGGAGACACTGGTCTCGATCCGAGGTGATATGCATGATCTAACAACGGGGGATGTGATCACGCTCCCGGCCAATCAGCCCCACGCCGTAAAAGCGGAAAAGCAGTTCAAAATGCTGTTGATCATGATGGATCTTGGAGAAAACGCATCCTGATCAAGAATTAAGGCTCCGGGGACTTGTGAAAGGGTGTCTATTGTGTAACACACTGCACCGGAAGCTTCTTCGATGGAAGGATCCAGTGCCTTCCCGGTAGACTATTAGTCAAGATTGTGGATTTCAACGGGCGTGATCCTTGCGGGTAATTCGAACCCAAGGATTCTTGAATAGAAATATAGCTCTGCATCGAGGCAACTTTCGATCGTCTCCGAGCGACGGAAGCCATGCTGTTCGCCCTCGAAAGTGAGATAAGCATAGGGGAGACCTTTCTCGCTAAGCGCTTTCGCGAGAATTTCGGATTGTTCTGGATTGACAACTTTGTCCTCGAGCCCTTGAAAAAGGATGACAGGAGATGAAAGCCGATCTGTATGGTAAATTGGCGATCTATCCCGATATAGATCTTCCTTCTCGGGGTAGGGCCCGATGAGTGAGTCAAGGTAACGTTCTTCGAATTTGTGTGTGTGTTGGGCGAGGATGGCAGCATCTGCTACGCCGTAGTAACTCGCACCTGCGGCGAAAACCTCATGGAAAGTTAAAGCACACAAGGTTACATACCCTCCAGCGCTGCCCCCGCAGATCAACAAGCGTTCACCATCGACTTTGCCACACTTGGCCAAGAACAGAGCCGCGTTCACACAATCCTCGACATCGACGATCCCCCATTCACCTTTCAATTGATCGCGATAGGGCCTCCCATAACCCGTGCTCCCGCCGTAATTAACGTCAGCGATGGCGAAACCCCGGCTGGTCCAGAATTGGATATCGGGCTGAAAATGAGACCGAGCAGCGGATGTCGGCCCACCATGGCTGAGAACGATCAGAGGCGGTTTCTCATTCGCGGACGCCTCGAAGGAGGCATTCGCGGGCGGGTAGAAGTAGGTGTAGGACGTACGGCCACCTTCAGAAGGAAAGGCGATGTGCTCGGGAACAGAAATGAAACCCAGATCAATCTCATGCTCCATTGAAATATGAACGACATGGCACTCACCTGTCTCCGGGTTGAGGAACGCTAAACCCGGCTCTGTCGTATGCGTACCGGCGAGGAACCAGACCTGCCCAAGAGCATCAGATTGGATTGTCGGCAATTCGAAAGCGGAGAAGGTTGTAGAGAACTCTTCAAGCTTCCCATCATGAGGTGTGAGAACACCGATACGGGATATCCCCATATCGAGAAATAAACAAACGATTCGACCATCGGGGAGGAAGGTATAGGTGGAGTACTCGAGCATCCATTGGGGAAATCCGAAGTCAGCTTCGCGTTCGTGAAGAGCTACAATCTTGCTTTCATCGAGTGCGTACAGATTCCACCAACCGGTCCTGTCGGAAATAAAATGTAGAACTCCCTGGCGATTCCACTCGGGTTGAAATATGGATTCGTTCATCCCGCCTGCTACTTTGTGGATGTCCTCCAACTTTCCATCTCTAAAATCCCCAACCCATAGTTCGGTTCCATCCCAGGGCATATTCGGATGGTCCCATGTCAGGAATGCGAGTTTCTTTCCATCCGGGCTGAAACGAGGGGAACCGTAGAAGTCGTGGCCTGAAGCGAGAATTGCTGGCTCGATTGATCCATCTGTTGGAAGTATCACCAATTCATTCGCCACCTGACCGTCTGTTTCATGACGTTCACGGATGCACACGAGTGATTCTTTATCATTTGAGAGGCGGATCGCAGCATATCTCAAGCCGGCGGTGATCTCAGGTTCCGGTGTGATCGGTTGTGCAGATTTGCCCTCCTGCTGCCGGTAGATGCGTTGGTCTGTGTAATTGCAGAAGTAGATAACTCCTTCGGCGACGAAGTAAGAGCCTCCGCCATATTCATGAACACGAGTCCTAACATTGAAATCCGGAGGTGTCATGCACTCGATATTTTTATCGTCAGCGTGTCGAAGGATGACATAGCGGCCACCTTCCTGGGGTCTACCGACGACCCAGTAGATGTCATTGCCATCAATAAGAACCTCTCGAGGCAATGCGCTGTGCCCCATTCCTGACTGGGCAACGAATGGTGCTGAAATGGGCGATTCCCAGGTTCCATAAGGTGCAATTATTTTCGATGTTCCCATGATTTCTCCAAGTTGGATGTGGTATAGACAGAGCGCAAACTAGATGTAACAAGCAAATAAAATTGACGGTTAAGGTCTACGGGCAAGCGTTGTTTAAATGCTCTTCAAAAGTGACGGCGAAGGCGTGCCCTCCGGATCCGTCGCATAGTGTGCGGAAGTACAACTCATTCGTTTGGTCAGGGAAGGCCACGGCCCTGAGTGACTCGAGGCCGGGGTTTGCAATCGGGCCGACTGGAAGGCCCGCATAGCGGTATGTGTTGTAAGGCGAATCAATCTCCAGATCATCATATGTCAGCGCCAATTTCCACCAGCTGCCATCCGCTTGAACGCCGAGTGCGAATTGAACGGTTGGGTCGGTTTCAAGCAGCATGCCAAGTTTAAGGCGATTGTGAAACACTGCGGCAATGCGAGCGCGTTCCTCGGGCAGGACGGCCTCGCGTTCAACTATTGAAGCGAGGGTCACACCTTCGAAAATTGTCAGACCCTGATTGGTAAATGCCTGGCGGATATCCTGATCGAGGCGTTTCTCGAAATTTGTAAGCATCGCGAAAACGAAATCTTGAGCGCTTGACTCTGGATCGATTGAGTATGTGTCTGGGAAGAGGAAGCCCTCCAAAGTGGATGAAGCGGGCATATCAAAACTATGAGTAAAAAAAAGGGGAGGGGTTGAAGTCTCTTCAAGGAATTCGCTCTCCCCAAATCCAGAATTGAGATCCGAAAACAATTGTGCAATTTGCTCGCGTCTCCATCCTTCAGGGATCGTGATTGTATTCTGGAGGGGTTGTGAAGATTGGAGCGCCTCAGCGATCTCCCGAATTGTCATCTCGCCGCGCAGTGTGTAAAGGCCGGCATCAATTCCTCGGTCTAAGCCGCGATAGCGCAGATAAAATCGAAGAACATTGGGTTGGTCCAGGATGCCAGCCTGGCTCAGGCGTTGAATGACGGCGCTTGCGGTTTCGCCTTCAATTACCGTGAGATCGATTGTTGTGCCAGGCGGTCCTGCTGGCGCATCGAGCGCACCTTGATTTAGAAGTAGATACAGCCCCAGAGTTGTCTCCTGGAGCTGGGGGAGCGACGGGTCTGGCTCGCCAACGCTCTCCGGAACCATTGGAAGCCCGAAGACTACTGCGCCGACAGCCCAAACGCCCAGGCAGATGGCAACACCAAATACAACGAAAAAGAACACCAATAAACAGGACTTAATCAATTTGGGCATTGAGATATTCCTGCAGAATCACGGCTGCGGCGCGTGCATCAAGAAGTTGATCCGCCTTATGAATTTGAAGGGCAGCCTGGGTTGAACCGCTCTCATCCCACGTCAGGATGGGGATGGTTGCGGTTTCGCACAGAGCTTCAACGAGGCGCAGCGCTTTCCTGGCCTGAGGTCCTGGCATTCCTTCTGAATCATAGGGAATGCCAACCAATATCATGCCTGCCTCATGATTTTCTGCCGCAAGGATGATCTCACGCGCATCGGCAGCGCGGGAAGTATGCTCAAGCACCAACAGTGGACGAGCGATCAGCCCTGTTGGATCGCTAATGGCCAGACCGTGGCGTTTGTCACCCGGGTCAACAGCGAGGATCCTGCTCATGTGCCTGCCTCCCAGGGATAGCGAACTTGAATTTGCAAGTCGAGAAGAGGAAAACGGCGAAGCCAGGATGGGCTGATGTCCACGCTTAAGACTTCCTCATAGGGAACAGTTCCATTCAAGTCTACAAGTGCATCCGAGACTTTCTTTCCCCTGACGATTTGTTGGACTAATAAGGGGTCGAACACTGTAAATATCCGGGCAGATATCGTTACATCAATGTTGGCTTCCTCACCAACATTATCGTATTCAATATCAGCGATTTCTAGAATCTTCAGTGTACCCGGCTGTACATCCTCATCTCTGGAGAAATCCTCGGCTACAACGAAATTCAAAGCAGAGTGGAGTTGATCTGAGGAATATACAAGCCCTTCGAATTCTAAAATCAAGATTAATTCAAGTGAATCGGCAGCGTCTCCGATTTCGCTGCTAAATCGCTCCTCAATGGTTTCGACAACTCGAATGCTGCCTGGGATGATGTTCTCATCCTCCTGTGCCAAGCCTAGCAAAGCCTGATTTGCCTCATCGAATAAGTTGTCTTCCAATTCCGAGCGAACGCGAACCATGTCTGCCGGCGATACGGCACTTCGAACCTGGAGCGAGCCACCTGTGAGTTGGTTTGGATTAGAAACAGAAGCGGATAATCCAAGAGGGCCATCGACTGCCTGGATCGCTTCTGCGGAAACATTGCCTTCAGGCCCTGGCAAAGAGGCGACAACTTCAACAGTGACCTGCGATCCTTCCTCTGGATCGAGGTTGAAGCGCGCTTGTGTTACGAAGTGGGGCCTAGCTGGGTCGAGCGTTCGAACTGTCGTACCTGCCGGGATTGCGAGGCTCTGGTCCGTTAAGTTCGTGAACATGACCTCGCCACGAGCAGGCTGATCTGGTTGAGCGGCTCTTCCGGTTGTCGGTAGTCGGAGCTGGCCTTCCAGTACCGATTGGACTTGTCGAGCAGGAAGTTGATGCGTATTCGCGACAATTCCAGACTGTTCCAAATCTAATTCAATGGAATAGGTTTTGAGAATATCCATTGTCTCCGGCTCAATTGTGATCACCGCCTGTGGGACGAGCAGGATAGCTAGGACTAAAATAGCCAGGAAACCAACAGAAAAAAAAGTGACTCGGAAGGCGAGATTCGTTAGATGAGGATTTATTAATGCATGTTTTGGTGCTGGTTTTGGAGAAGAAGAATCTATCGTAGATATGGGTTTAGGAATTTTTCGTGCACCTCGAACTCGCCAGGCCTTTTCAGATTGGAACTCGAGAGATTCGAACGTGGGTATATGAAGAGCTTCCGCATGATGCAGCACATCAGGATCGAGCGTGACAAGTCCGATCTGGGTTCCAAGTTTACGTGCGTAGCGTTGGAGCATTACCAGATCGAAGCGTCGAGAGAGCACTCTCCCGCGTCCCGGCCAGACGATGAGTACGCGCGGCGCTTGAGTCCAGCTTAATTTATCGCGGACGGAGTTGTAATCATCGTCAGGTTCTAGATAGACAATTTGTGTTTTCACAATTTTTGAAAGGGGGAGAGACGATCAGCTAGAACTCAGGCGTTCTTGAAGCCAAGTTTTTGCTGCCCCCAACGCCTCTTCCACACGAGCGGGATCCTTGCCACCGGCTTGCGCGAGCGACGGCTTACCGCCTCCTCCTCCACCGATAATTTTAGCGATGTTTTTTATTAACTCGCCTGCATGGAAATCGCGCTCTACAAGGTCTGGGCTGATTGCAGCGACGACTAATGGTTTTTCATCGCTGACCGAAGCGAGAACCACCACACAGTTGGGATGATTTGCACGGAAACGATCCGCAAGATCGCGCAAGATCTCTGGATCTGCTTCGGGAATTTGACCCGTTAGAAGCGAGATTCCACTCACATCTTCCGGGGTGAGCTGATCTAATGCTGCGAACGCAGACTGTTTACGAACGGCGATGATTTTGCTGAATAAGAGATCTCGTTCTTCAATTAATTGCTCGACTCGCTGTTCGACCGCATCGGGTGTTCCGCCGAGTTCACCAGCCAGGCGCTGCAGGCTGGCACGCTGTGTGCGAATCATTCGCAACGCTTCCCGACCTGTGAAGGCTTCTATTCGCCGAATACCAGCAGCTACGCTCCCCTCGCTGATAAGAAGGAAGGGTCCGATGATTCCTGTTTCAGCCACATGAGTGCCGGCGCAGAGCTCAAATGAGATGCGCTTATCCATGCCGATACTCACCGAGCGGACAGTATCGCCGTACGTTTCACCGAAGAGCGCCATCGCACCTTCCTCGATGGCCTCTTCTCTGGGTTGGTGGGTGATTGTGAGTGCGTGGTTTTCGAGGACAGCCTCGTTAACCCACTCTTCGACTTTTTCGATTTGCTCGGGCGTCATTGCTTGTGGATGGGTGAAATCAAAACGCAGTCGATCGGGAGCGACGAGAGAACCTGCTTGCCGTACGTGTTCACCGAGAACTTGACGAAGAGCGGCATGCAGTAAGTGCGTCGCAGTATGGTTGCGCATGATATCCAGGCGCCGTTGTTTGTCGAGGTGTGCTCTAGCGGAAGCTCCGAGTTTGAGCTTACCTGTGCTGACTTCACCAAAGTGGATGATTAAACCTTCAACTGGCTGCCGCGTGCCTGTAATACGCATCTCCCAGTCATCACCCTTTGTGGGTTGAAGAACGCCTGTGTCCGATACCTGGCCTCCAGCTTCCACGTAGAAGGGGGTACTGGGCAAGATCACACCAATAGATTCGCCCGCAGAGGCTGAGCTAACCGTTTGGCCGCTTTTGATAATCGCAAGAACATCGCC
>JAUWDI010000010.1 GCA_030608865.1 Anaerolineales bacterium
GGCTCCTCTGGCGCATGTGATAAAATTCGTGACACCCGCCTCGAAGCGGGAATAGTGGGGCGTAGTGTAACGGCAGCACACCGGACTTTGAATCCGAGGATCCAGGTTCGAATCCTGGCGCCCCAGCCAGAGATTGACAAAAGAAATTGAACCCAGTAGAAGATGACGACCCCCCATTAGAGAGATCTCACTTGATAAATGTATTTTCATTGGATCGCCTGTTGAGCGCTCGAAGCTGGACGGTCGTCTTCGCATCCAGAAATCCAGGAGGAGAGAATTATGAAGTGTGAGGCAGTACTTCTGGCTGCTGGTCTGGGCACTCGAATGAAATCACGACTTCCAAAAGTTCTCCATCCACTTGCCGGCGTTCCCATGGTTGATTGGTCAATCGAGGCTTGCAGCCAGGCAACCAAGCGGAAGCCTTACCTGGTTGTCGGCCCTGCGAGTGAAGAAGTGCAGCGCCAGGCTGAGGGAAAATGCATCTTCATTGAGCAAACAGAGCGTCTTGGGACGGGTCATGCGGTCATGCAAGTGCGAGAGTCCCTGGAGGGAAAGGCTGATTTGATCCTGGTTGCGCATGCGGATTTGCCGCTGCTTCGGTCGGATACCTTCGAACGCATCATCACCTGTCAGAATGAGAACCCCGGTCCGCTCACGATCCTGACGGCTGAAGTGCAGGAATCGCGTGGTTTCGGGCGGGTTAAGCGCGATGCATCGGGGATGATACAGGGGATCATTGAGGAGCTTCATGCGACGCCAGATGAGCGCGCAATCCGTGAATTGAATGTTGGGGCCTATGTTTTCCGCGCCGATTGGTTGTGGGCAAACATCCCCGAGCTTCCGCTATCACCGAAGGGCGAATATTACCTCACGGATATGGTCTCTCTCGCTGTCGAGCAGGACCTAAAAGTTGAGAGTGTCAGCGTTTCAAGTCTAGACGAGGTTATCGGAATAAACACCCGCGCACATCTAGCGGAGGCCGAACACGCCATGCGCATGCGAATTAACCGCAAATGGATGGAAGAAGGCGTGACGATTATCGATCCGGCGACGACGTATATCGGTCTTGGTGTGCAGATCGGACAGGATACCGTTATCCACCCCAACACGCATTTCGAAGGCGTCACAAGCATCGGTGAGGACTGTCGTATCGGACCAAATAGCATAATCCGCAATTCAGTTGTAGGGGACAGATCGCAAATCGAAGCTTCGGTTGTTGAGGGGGCGACTATTGAAGAAGAAGTTGAAATCGGACCATTCGCTCATCTGCGCGAAGGCGCACACCTATGCCGTGGTGTGCACATGGGGAATTTCGGCGAGGTGAAAAACAGTCGGCTTGAGGCTGGGGTTAAGCTGGGACATTTCTCTTACATCGGTGATGCGCACATTGGCGAAAACACCAACATTGGAGCGGGTACGATCACCTGCAACTACGATGGCAAAAAGAAAAATCATACAGAGATTGGAGCCGACGTCTTCATCGGCAGCGACACGATGCTCGTCGCTCCACTGAAAATCGGACGCGGGGCACGCACAGGCGCTGGTTCTGTTGTGACGAAGGATGTTCCAGATTGGAGCCTGGCCGCGGGTGTTCCCGCCCGCGTAATTAGAAAATTGGACAACGATGATTAATTTAGGTTACGGTCTTCTCGGTCTTGCAGTGGTGCTGATCCTGGATGTCTTTCTGGCGTCAGCTCGTAGTGCTTTTGTAAACAGCCGCCTCTCGCAGCTTAAAACTTATGAAGAGGAAGGGTTGCCGCGAGCGGGTTTGGCTGCTCGGGTCCTTTCCGAGGCACATCGCTTGATCCTGGCAATGCGCATCGCGCTTACCTTTACTCGGATTCTCGTGATTGGTGTGGCATTGATCACCTTCCTGCCGGTCCAGTTCGAGAGCCCCATTTCCGGGATTGGCATTATCGCCGCTATTCTCGTGGGCACCGGTCTCTTGATAGGGTTGCTTGAATTCCTTGCGGAGAGCGTTGTTCTGCGCGACCCGGAGCGGTGGGCGGTACGTCTAGCGCCACTTGCTGCCGGAACGGTTTTCCTGTTCGCGCCCATTGGTTGGCTGCTCTTCCATTTGGGGAGCAGTGCCTCCAACCGCAGTGGAGACCGCCCTTTCCCTTTAATTACTGAAGAAGAGATTATGACGATGGTCGATGCCGGTGAAGAGGAGGGAGTGATAGAGGAAGAAGAGAAAGCGATGATTTACTCCATCTTTCAACTCGACAACACCCTGGCACGCGAAGTCATGGTTCCACGCATCGACATCATCGCATTTGAGGAAAATACAAGCTTGAAGGAAGCCACGGAGATATTCCTGAGCACCGGTCATTCGCGCGCCCCGGTTTTCCATGATTCGATTGATAATATCGTCGGATTACTCTATATCAAGGATTTGCTCGCTTCCTGGCAGCGGGGAGAGCTGGAGAAAGGAATCTCTGATCTCCTACGTGAACCCTATTTCGTCCCTGAAGCGAAGGTGCTCGATGATCTGCTGGCAGAGATGCAAGCGAAGCGCGTGCATATCGCGGTCGTCGTTGATGAGTACGGTGGCACAGCTGGGCTTGTCACCATCGAGGATGTCGTCGAGGAGATCGTCGGTGAAATCCTTGACGAATATGATTTTACAGAAGAACTTGCCTATGAGCAGATAGGGGAAGGGGTTTTCACATTCAGTGGAGGGATTGACATCGATGATGTGAATCAAATCACCGGCGTCCGCGTGCCCAAGGATACCAGCGAAACACTTGGCGGCTTGATCTACAGCGAGTTGGGCAAGGTGCCTGTCGTGGGAGAAACTGTGGACGTTGGGGGCCTTCATCTTGTCGTTGAGCAGGTCGTTGGGCGACGGATCCGGAAAATCCGGGCAAGTGTAATAGAAAGTGGTGAAACGGAGTCGGAAGAAAATGGAAATCACGCAAGAAGAAAAAGCTGAATTGATACAGAGAGCCTTGGAAGCTCGGCAGTACGTCTATGCGCCATATTCAAATTACGCGGTAGGTGCTGCGCTTCTCACGGAGTCGGGGGATATCTTCCATGGGGTAAATGTCGAGAATGCATCCTATCCCCTTAGTATGTGTGCTGAACGAAATGCGGTGTTCAAAGCCGTTTCGCGTGGTCATAAGAAATTCAAGGCCATTGTTGTGGCGACGGAAAACGGCGGATCTCCCTGTGGAGCTTGCCGTCAGGTGCTATCGGAGTTCGGGCTACATACGCTGGTTTTAACCGTGAATGGAGAAGGCCAACCGACGCTTGAGACGACGGCTGGTGATTTGCTGCCGGCTGCTTTCCGCCCGCAGGATCTGCCGATGGAGTAGGTAAAACTACTGCTGGATTGATGTTGAAATAACCGCAGACGCATTCAGATGCGCCTGCAGTTTTATTATTTGAGAGTCTGCGGCGAACGGCTAGTGCGATGATATCAATGGTGTCAGGGAGCGATTTCGTTATCTTCGTCGAAGAGTTGGACTTCGCCGGTTGTCATATTGACGAGCGCTGCTTGGCCGCCGAAGCCATGCTCCATATCATGACCTCGGACGACAACCATATCCATGCCCTCAGGGATCTGAATAGTCGCTGACCGAGTGAAGGGTGCTGTGCCATGGCCATGTGCGAGGATTCGTTCACCGAGTACGATTCCATCGAGATCTTCGACCTGCCAGCTGTCCGCAAAGGAAGGCGACTCGCCATCGTCATCATGGAGAAGCGTCACGTCAAACCGGACGTTGAATTCGTCTAATTTTTCAAAGCGGACATCGAGCACATTCGCTTCCTGGAGATCAAGGTCGCGTGTGGTCTGGGCGGGTGCTTCGCTGTATGTTGAACTGGGGATGACCGGGATTTCAATGTCAGCCGGGATCGGCGTCTCGTTCATAAGCGTACATGAACTAAGCACAACCCCTAGGAGCAGGATCCGAATCCAGTAAAAAATCTCCATTCCAGGTCACCCGGACCTATTGGTTCTTGTTTACTAGGTATGCCAAAATCCGTGCGATAGAATAGAATAGATTGTAACACCGGGAGGGGATGAATGACCTCAGAATCTGATTCAGCAACACAGGCATCGGTCCGCTATAGCCGGGTATTGACAGTACGGCATGCAGTTGTTATCGGCGCAACGATCACGGTTGGTTTGGGCGTGTTTGCGATCCTCGGTCTACTTAATCAAAGCGCCGGTGGCGAATCGCTCGTTAACACGTACCTGTTGGCAGCCGTTATCGCAATCCCCCTGATCTTAACGCTGAGTGAACGACTTGGCGTGATCCCCGGGAATTACGGCATCTACAACATCGCGCGTGCAGAGCACAATATCGACGTTGCCTACGCGACTGGCTGGCTTTTGATAGGAGGCTATATCGCCCTGGCTGCCATCCTCAGCTGGGGTGCAGCCTTACATGTCGACATTCTTCTACAATTGTTTTTCCCGCTCCCAATCGAGATTGGTTGGATCGGCGGCGGTGTATTGTTACTGGTTGGGGTTATAAGGGTCATCGGAAGAGGTGCGACGTGGCGTACCCGCGCGGCCATTGTTTTGATCAGCTGTCTGATCCTCCTTGGGATTTCATTACGGAATTTCGCCTTGACGACCGAGATCGAAGAAGCAGGCGTTCAATTCTTCGATAGCTTGGGGAGGATGGAATTACTCGCGCTAATTGCAAGCACTTACTGGGGATTGGCCTTTATCGTTTCAGACCGAGATCAGATCAAGCGACCCACCCGTGCTATCCTTCCCTCGCTTGTGTTAACCATTCTCCTCGGGGCTGTCCTTGGTGCGATTGGCGCAGCATCCATTCATAATTTTCCTAGCCCTTTGAATGACAGCTATACACCCCTCATTCATATACCGGCTGGTTTTGGCATCATCCCGGATGCGGTCATCCAGGTCAGCTATGCTGTGATTGGGATCGCCATCCTCACCATTGCCCTGCGCCAAGCCTTGAGCTACTCCGAACGTCAGGTTAGGGCTATGATTCGCGATGGTTTCTTTCCTGAAGTATTGCAGACCCGAAGGGCTTCCATTGGTGGTGTCCCGGTCGAGTATGCGCTAATCCTACTGCTGGCATTGGTCTCTGTGCTCTTCATCTCTCCCCTGATCATCACCGGATTGGCGGCTATGATGTTTCTGTGGTCGTCAGCAGCCATCCATCTCCCTGATATCTTCAGAAAAGCCCCTAATCTTCCTGAGAACCGCCGCCCGAAGCTGCCTTTCCATCCGCTGTTCCCCGGATTGACGGTCGCCATTGGACTATTTATCCCGACGGGCCTTGGAATTGAGACTTGGTTGGGTGGGATCGGCTGGGCGCTTGTAGGTCTTGCGCTTTACTTTCTACATGCTCGACGCCATGGAATTGAGGTTCGCCGCCAATTAATCGTTGTCGCTGGGTCGGAGGAAGAGGAACTTACTGACAAAGCATGTGTCATGATTTGTGTATCTGATGTGGAGGAATTGCCAGATCTCCTACACACAGGTCGTGTCCTTGCGCTCGGCGACCACGAAGAGATACCGAAGATCAAAGTTCTCAAAACGGTTATGCATTCCGAACGGTCTACGGATCGTAAACGCCGACAGGTTGCTCAGGAAGCATGGCGTGAGCTCAACGCAGCGGTTGAGTCGATTGGTGTATCAGACGTTGAAGTCGAGTCCCTCGTTCGTCTGGCGACGGTTGAAAGTGATGGCATTCTCGAGGCGATCACCGAGGAGCACGCAAATTTCCTTTTGATGGGAATGGATATAGAAGACCTTCACCAGCACGTTCGACCCGATTCCATCATCAACACCATCTTTAAAAATGCGGTGTGTGATGTTGGAGTCTTGTTGGGGGAATTCCCTTCCTCGATCGATCAGGCTGTGGTGGCTACTTCAGGCGGACCACACGCCCCCCTGGCGCTCGAATTAGCGGATGCGCTGCTGGGCGAGAATGACGGAAGGCTTGAGCTGATCTATACCGTACCCGGTGATATATCCGAGGAAGATAGGATCCTGGGGGAGGAGAGAATTGCGGCGACGATTGCTTCCAGTGAAATCACTGCGGATCTACACACACGAATCGTTTCTGCGCCATCGGTACGAGATGGAATTGTGTGGGAAGCCCGTGAAGCCGACCTGCTGGTTATTGGAACATCCCGGGAGGGTATTTTTGAGCGTTCCTTTTTTGGCGGATTGCCCTTTCAAGTAGCACGATTGACAGAGACACCGACGTTCTTTGTACGCGGCATCGAGACACCCAGATTCCGACTGCTTCAACATATCTGGGGTCTTCTGACGGATTTTCTTCCCACGCTAACACCCAGGCAGCATGATGACGTCATTGAGGACATGCGCTCGGCCGCCATTCCAACGGTGGATTATTACGTTCTGTTGGTATTGGCAGCGGCCATAGCCAGCGTGGGATTGCTGCAGAACAGTACAGCTGTGATTATCGGGGCCATGCTCGTCGCCCCTCTCATGAACCCCATCCTGGCGATGGCCATGGGTATGGTCATCGGAGATCTGCGCACGTTGAGTGTGGGGACGGAGGCGGTCATCAAAGGAGCCACCCTGGCTATACTGGTGGCGGTTTTAATGGTGGTCATCTCACCGATCGATGAACCTACGAGTGAGATCCTATCGCGAACACAACCTAATATCCTCGACCTGCTTGTGGCCCTGTTCTCGGGATTGGCGGCAGGATATTCCGTTTCCCGGAAGGAAGTATCTGGAGCACTCCCCGGGGTGGCAATTGCTGCTGCGTTGGTCCCGCCCCTATCCGTGGTTGGATATGGTGTCGCGATCGCCAACTTCGAGGTCGCCTTCGGCGCGCTGCTGCTCTTCATCACCAACCTCATCGCCATTATTCTAGCTGCTGCGGTGATCTTTCTTGCGCTCGATTTTCAACCCGCCCGTATGGCTATGGGGGAACTACGTAAGAATTTGCGTCTCACTCTCTTTTCTCTCCTTGGCATTTCTGCCATCCTACTTGTAATTACAGCAATTACGGTACGACAAGCGAATATGCAGAATGAATTGGATACCATCTTCAATAGCGCTATTGTAAGCAACGCGGCTGGGGTTCAAACAACGGATGTGCGCCGAGAGGGTGGAACTTATATTGTGGATGCTGTGATCCTCAACTATGTGGATAGTCATCTCACCACGAATGCGCTTATCGCAGTTGAGCAGGAACTCGAAGAAGCCGCTGGCGGACCGGTGACGATTAATGCCACCATCATCGATGCCGAGCGGTCGACTCAATCGACAGATGAATTCTTCACCTTTGCCAGGATAGAAAATCGACTTCAGGAATTGCTGGAAGGCGAAGGCGTCATTGTGATCGATCCGGTCGCAAGGAAAGATGGTGATGACTTCCTGCTTCGAGTGACCTATATCAATCTTACCGATATCTCAGATGAAGACGTTGACCTGATCCGAGTTCAACTGGAGGATGAATTCAGTACTCCGGTTATCATCGAGAGTGTTATTCTCGAGGGCGAAGAGACGCTCATTAAGTAAGGTCAGTCAATTCCCACGTCATACTTGCCATCATCATTCGAAGGAAAAAGTGGCGACAATTCGCTCAGTCGATCATTTTTCCCTCGTTCAGTGCTCATTTTTCCCTCAAAAATGGACCGCGATTGGTCCTGCTGACAAGCGCTGAGATGGTGGGCGCTGGTATAATCGCTCTATGCCAGAGCGTGAGCGACTCTACCGGGCGGAAGGCATCGTCCTAAGCCGCAGAGATTTTGGCGAGGCGGATCGCTTGTTAACCGTCTTCACCCGAGAGCACGGGAAATTAGAGCAAATCGCGAAGGGTGTTCGTCGGCCGAGCTCGCGTAAGGCCGGTCATCTTGAGCTTTTTACCCGCGTTCAACTGCTCGCGGCCCGCGGGCGTGAGTTAGATATCCTCACGCAGGTCGAGGCGATAGAAACCTATCCGCAGTTGAGCAAGGACCTTCAACTTGTGGGCCAGGCCTCCTACATTCTGGAGCTGGTCAAGCTTTTTACCGTGCAAGGGGAGGTTAACCATGAGATCTACCGTCTCCTTGTTGAGACACTTGAGCGGCTTAACTCAGGTGATCCACCATCCAAAGCCACCCGTTATTTCGAACTCCGTCTTCTGGAACTGGCTGGTTATCGTCCCGAGCTGTTTCGCTGTGGTCATTGCCAGTCGGAGATCAGACCAGAGGCGCAATTCTTCTCCTATATCGATGGCGGCGTTCTCTGCCCGAAGTGCGGCCGGGAGCAGAGGGGTGTTCGCCCAATCACGTTGGCAGCCTTGAAGGTTATGCGGCACTACCAACGGAACCCTTTTTCGACCGCCTCAACGGCCCGGGTTCAAAAACAGGTTCATCAAGAGCTGGATCACCTGATGGAGGGCTTTTTCAGCTACCTCACAGAACACAAGCTGAATTCACCGCGTTTTCTACGCGAAATTAACCAGAATACCATCACAATCCTTGAAGAGGACAAGATCGCCTAGGAGAGGAAAGCATTTTGACCGATCAATCCAAGACAACACTGCAGGAAGTAATTTTGAAGCTGCAGGAATTCTGGGCCGACCAAGGATGCATTATCTGGCAGCCTTACCATACCGAGGTTGGCGCCGGCACGATGAACCCGGCCACATTTTTACGAGTCCTCGGACCCGAGGATTGGCGGGTTGCATACGTAGAGCCATCGATTCGGCCCACGGACAGCCGCTATGGAGAAAACCCAAACCGGTGGGGGCATTACTATCAATTCCAGGTCATCCTTAAACCAGATCCGGGCAATCCGCAAGAACGATACCTTGACTCGCTCATTGCTTTAGGAATCGACCCAGCTAGACACGATATCCGTTTTGTCGAAGACAATTGGGAACAGCCGGCGCTCGGAGCCTGGGGCCTGGGCTGGGAAGTCTGGATGGACGGACAGGAAATCACGCAATATACGTACTTCCAACAAGCTGGAGGGAAGACTCTTGACCCGGTCTCGGTGGAGATTACATACGGTCTTGAGCGGATCGTGTTGGCGCTCCAATCGATTGAGAGCTTTATTGACATACAGTGGAACGAGCATCTGACGTATGGCGATATCCTCCTTCAACCAGAGCGTGAGTACAGCCGCTACAATTATGAAGTTGCCGACGTCGAGCGGTTACGAACGATGTACGATGAGTTCGAGGCGGAGGCGAACGCATGCCTTGATGCGGGCCTGGTTTTCCCAACCCACGATTACATCTTGAAATGTTCCCATACTTTTAATCTCCTCGACGGACGTGGCGCGGTCGGCGTGACCGAACGAGCGGCGCTCTTTGGCCGTATGCGCGAGCTCGCTCGACGAGTGACGGACCTTTACCTCGAAGAGCGGGAGGAAGCCGGCTTCCCTTGGCGATCCCGTTGGCAGGTTGCACTTCCTGAAGTGCCACCAGTCGAACCGGGCACTGCGCCGTCTGAGCCCGCACCTTTCCTGCTCGAGATCGGCACCGAGGAACTCCCAGCAGAAGATCTGGCATCAGCGCTCTCTCAGCTAGAACAGGGCGCCAGGAAGATGCTCGAAGAGAATCGTTTGCATTATCAAAACATCAAGATACTCGGGACGCCACGGCGGCTGGTGCTCTATATTGAGGGTCTGGCGCCGGCTCAAGAAGAGCGAACAACGCTTGAGAAAGGACCACCTGTTGATCGGGCTTTCGATGCTGATGGGAAACCGACGAAAGCCGCGCAGGGTTTTGCGCGCAGCAAGGGCGTTAGCCTGGATGCGCTTAAGCGACAAGAGATTGATGGGGGTGTCTATGTCGTTGCCGAGGTGCATCAATCGGGCGAACCAGCCGATCAGGTTCTCGGCGCGATTATCCCTGATCTCATCGGCAGCATACGATTTGAGAAATCTATGCGTTGGAATCAAACCCAGATCGCTTTCTCCAGGCCAATTCGCTGGCTGCTGGCGCTGCATGGTGAGCATGTTGTGCCCTGTGAGTATGCTGATTTGTCGACAGGCAGAACGACACGTCTGTTGCGATTCCAGGCGTCTGAAAGCACAACGATTCAAGATGCAGCAGATTACTTACGGGTAATGAATGATGGCGGAATTCTGCTTGATGTGGATGAACGCAGGGGCCGTATTCAGGAGGAGATAACACGTCTGGCAAAAGAAGTGGGTGGCGAAATCGTCGATGACCCCAATCTTCTGGCTGAGGTGACGAATCTTGTTGAAAAGCCGACCGCATTCCGCGGGGTCTTTGACGACGAATTCCTGGAACTACCGCGGGAAGTGCTCATCTCCGTGATGAAGAAACATCAGCGATATTTTCCGATCGAGAAAAAGGGTGCATTGCTGCCCTACTTCATCAGTGTGCGCAACGGTGGGGAGGAGCACTTAAATACTGTAACTGTAGGTAACGAGAATGTCATCCGGGCACGTTTCGCCGATGCAGCGTACTTCGTGAAGAAAGACCTCACCGTTCCGCTAGAATCCTATTTGCCAAAACTGAGTACTCTGACCTTCGAATCGAGCCTGGGGTCAATGCTGGATAAAGTCTCGCGCATCGAAAAACTAACCGCTACGGTCGGCGAGATGCTGGGGCTTGACAAAAAAACGATCAAGGTCGCTCAACGAGCGGCGCATCTCTGCAAAGCGGATCTTGCTACGAAGATGGTGATCGAAATGACCGCGCTTCAAGGCGAGATTGGCCGCGTGTATGCCCTTGAAAGCGGTGAGCCTGAGGGAGTCGCCGACGCGATTAGGGACCATTACCTCCCGCGCTCTGCTAATGACCACCTTCCGGAGACGGAGCCAGGGGTCGCTGTCGGGTTGGCGGATCGCCTTGATACACTCATCGGACTCATCGCAGCCGGATACAAACCAACAGGGGCGCGGGATCCATTTGCCCTGCGCCGTACCGCGATTGGCCTGGTCCAGGTCTTGATTGGGCGCAATATATCTATGGATCTGCATGCTGCGATCAACGCCGCTAAAGATAATCTACCCATCCCAGCGCCGGAAGAAAGCGTTACGGAATGCCTTGAGTTCATTACGGCACGGTTACAAGCCCATCTGCTTGCAGAGGGGAAGCCGCACGACGCTGTTGATGCAGTCCTAGCAGAACAGGGCAATGATCCCACCAATGCCGCATGTGCGGTGGAAAATCTGAAGGCCTGGCGAGAGCGAGATGATTGGCCGGAGATGCTGCAAGCTTATGCGCGTTGTGCCCGTATAACTCGCAGCGAAGAGAGCACTTTCACCGTTCACCCAGAAATGCTTGAAGAGGATGCAGAGAAAGAACTCTTCGCCGCGGTTCTCGGCGCAGAGAGCGTTAATCGAGAGATGGGATCCATCGACGACTTCTTCACGATGTTCCAACCGCTTGTTCCGGTTATAACGCACTACTTTGATGAAATTCTCGTCATGGCTGAAGAGCCAGAACTTCGGAGCAACCGCTTAGGCACGATCCAACGCGTTGTTAAGTTGGCACATAATGTACTGGATCTCTCTAGGTTGGAAGGTTTTTAACGGGTTTCGTTTGAAGCAGGTTAAAAGATTATTGCACTTCTGTTTCAAAGGGTTTGAGTCGAGAACATTTGAACCTACTTAAAATGGTTCCGGTAAAGGTTTTGGGGGTTGATGTAGATTGAAATGCCCTCACTCAAGGCGATGAGAACACGAGGCTGATGAGCGTTATCGACGAAGTAAAAGATCGCATCGATATCGTCGACCTGGTCGGCGAAACGGTAAAACTCCGGAAGTCCGGTAAGAATTACACGGGCTTTTGTCCATTCCATCCTAATAAACGGACTCCCGCATTTGCTGTCTTTGCGGATAGTGGGACCTGGCGGTGTTTCGGCGCATGCAACGAGGGCGGCGACATATTCAGTTTTGTAATGAAGAAAGAGGGCTGGGATTTCTCAGAGACCCTGGCCTATCTCGCCGAGCGTGCAGGAGTAGAGCTGGTACCACACACACCGGAGCAAGAGGCGGAGGACGAAAGTCGCCAGAGACTGCATGAATTGCTCGACGCAACAGTCACATTTTTCCGCCATCAATTGTTTTCGACAACCGCAGGAGAACCCGCCCTCGCCTATCTTCGTGATCGTGGCATGAGTGATGCAACA
>JAUWDI010000101.1 GCA_030608865.1 Anaerolineales bacterium
TGGGCGGAATCCATCTGCGGCGCGCTGAGTTACCTCCACTCACGCAAACCGCCTGTGATCCATCGCGATATAAAACCGGCCAATCTCAAATTACAGCCGGGCGGGAACGTCGTCCTTGTCGATTTCGGTATCGCCAAGGTCTTCGACCAATCGCAGACTACAACCGGAGCACGAGGGCTAACGCCCGGATTCTCACCGCCTGAGCAATACGGCGGGCAACGCACAGACGCGCGCAGCGATCAGTACTCCATGGCGGCAACGCTTTATTCCTTTTTGTCCAGTCAACGCCCGGCGGACAGTATCCAGCGCATGCTCGGCAAAGAAATCCTCAAACCCATCCGCGAACTTAATCCCGCCGTTCCTGAACATGTAGAGGCCGCGCTGGAAAGGGCGATGGCGTTAAAGCAGGAGGAACGCTTCCCGGACATGTCCAGCTTCTGCATGGCGCTGGCGGGTCGCATGCAACTGGAGACGATTCGCGCCCCGCTCAAACCTCCGCCTCCACCCAAACCCCGAAAGGTTGGCCTTTGGATTGGTCTCGGAGTTCTCGCTTTGATCTTGCTCGGTGGCGGAGCGGCACTAGCGCTCAGCGGCGTCCTCCCCTTCACCGGAAGTAGCACCCAGCCAACCGAGACCACCGTGGCCATTGCCGCTCAACCGGAGGACACAACTACACCGACGCCAATTCCCAGCACGGCAACGCCCATCCCCGAACCTTCGTCCACGCCAACCCAAACGCCAACGCCGACAGCTACAACTATTGTCATTGGCGGCGGTGGCAGAATCGCCTTTATCAGCGACCGAGAGGACGGACGCACCTTACAAATCTGGACGATGAATGCTAATGGGAGCGATCCGCGACAGTTAACTTTCGGCCCTGGCAACAAGGGCCAACCCAGATGGTCAATCGATGGAACGAAGATCATCTATACGGCGCCGGGCGGTAGTGATACGTATGGCAATGATCTTGGGCTCGACCTCTTCGTAATCAACGTCGATCGTTCCGGGGAACCCACCAATCTTACCGAAAACATCGGCGATGATTTCGATCCCGCCTGGTCCCCTGACGGCAGTCAAATCGCTTTTACAAGCACACGCGTTAATTCATTGAAGCAGGTGTTCGTTACGAGCGTTGAGTGTAACCCGGCGCCTGAGAACTGCTCAATCATTGAAACACCGCGAAATGTCACCGCGGGATATGCTGTCGAATACGCCCCCGCGTGGTCCCCCAACGGACAGACGCTCGCCGTCATCGCTTCCATTAACCGGGCACCTGGTCGCATATTTTTGAGACCGGCAGAGGGCGGCGAACCATCATGGTTTGATCTCCAGGACAAAATAATTGGCGCCGACCATCTATCCTGGTCATCAAATGGTCAATTCATCGCCTTCACCTGGCTCGTGAAATACGGCAAGCAGGAGATCTATATCGCTTATGCGCAGAACCCCGGCCTTGACCCCATCGCTCTCACAAGCTCCCTGGGAAACAAGGAACCGACATTCTCACCCAATGATCAGTGGATCGTTTTCACATCCACCCGCGACCAGAATCCGGAAATATATATCATGACGAACACCGGCTCAGGTCAGACAAACCTGACCCAGAACCCCGGGCGTGATCTGCAGCCAGATTGGCAGCCACTTCCAGGCGAATAACTTCAAACTGACGTTTTTCACGTCAGATATTCATATGGATTGACATACATAATGGCAATGAAGCATGTTTTAACTGTGGATATTGGCACCGGCACGCAGGATATATTCCTATTCCGGGAAGGATTAAATCTCGAGAACGGTCTGAAGCTGATTATGCCCTCGCCAACCATGATCGTGAGAGAGAAGATACAAGAAGCGACTCGCCTTGGTGAAGACATCCTTCTCACCGGTGTGACGATGGGAGGCGGACCCTCCCATTGGGCGGCAGCGACCCATCTAGAGCAAGGTCATCGAATATTCGCCACGCCAGAGGCGGCGCAGACATTCAACGACGATCTTGAATGGGTTGAGCACGAGATGGGCGTGAAGCTCCTCAGCGAGGACGAGGCGCTGTCCCAAAAGAACGTTCGGTGTATCACTCTCCAGGACTTCGATCTCGAGGCCATACGGCAGGCTTTCAGCGCCTTCGGCGTCAAACTCGACCTGGATGGGGTTGGTGTGGCGGTCTTCGATCACGGCGCTGCTCCCCCCAATATCTCGGACCGCAAATTCCGTTTTGACTATCTTGAGCGGCGCATTCGAGAGGAGAACCGCTTAAGCGCCTTCGCTTATCCTGCAGAGCAATTGCCCGAAATGCTTACTCGTATGCATGCCGTATCGACTTCTGCGGCGGACCTCGACTGCCCGTTGGTGCTGATGGACACTGCCCCCGCGGCCGTGCTCGGCGCCTCACTCGACCCTATTGCTGTGCAGCAAGCCCGCTCTCTTATCGTTAACATCGGCAACGCACACACATTGGCTTTCCGCCTCGGTCCCAACGGTATAGAAGGGGTTTTTGAGCATCACACCGGTTTACTCGACCACGCCCGTTTAGATACTCTGCTGGAGTCATTCGCCGCCGGGACTTTAAAAAGCGAGGATGTGTTCAACGACCACGGTCACGGAGCGCTTACGCTCATCCCTGAACCGCTCCCGCTCGAGGGTGAGGATTCCAATGTGATCGTCACCGGGCCACGGCGATCGATGATGTTGGAATCTCATCTGAAACACACTCTCGCAGCTCCTTATGGTGACATGATGCTCACCGGCTGCTTCGGCGTATTAGCAGCGATGGCTGACACAATCCCCTCGCTACAAGGTGCAATCCACGCTGCACTGAACGGCAGTGGCTCTGAGAATACGCCCTGGGATGTCGATGATTAGACAAGGGAACCTCGTTTAATCGAAACTGCTCAGGGCGGACTCCGGGAGCGAAGTATCTCGGTTATGTCTATAAGAACAATGTCCTTAATCGAGACTCTTCGGCGCAATGCTCCTTTTAACAACCAAGCCGAAAGGTGGCTGAATAATTCCGTTTAATATATATTCTGCTAACGCATATACAAAAGCTGCATCGCAGCGATACACCGGACCTTTGAATTTGGTGTCACATAAGCTTGGTTACCACGTTATATATATAGAGAGTTCAAAACGACTTTATTCTTAAAGGAGAGGAAACCGTGAATCATAAACGCTCTTTACAGATGCTTCTTCCGATCTTCGTGCTGTTGATATCGTCTTTAGCCTGCGGCCTGCCTGCCAACACCGCAGCCACACAGACGATGGAAGCGCTGGCAACGATCGTCGAGACCAACTTACCATCAGGAGAGACAACGACGGTACCGGATGCTACAAGCCCTGCAGGGGCGACCCAGCCTCCGGCGGAGGCAACCGAAGAAGCGCTGCCCACACCTACCGTTGCGCATCAGATCCAGCCATCAAGCCCTGGCTCGATAAAAAGCTTTATGACCGATCGGTCGAGCGCAGCTCTCGCCTCAGAGCGAAGAGCCAATGCCGATACTTTTGACATCAACCTTCTCGAGCGTCCCTTCACTACCCAGGTGATGGATTACCAGGAGTATCTGGACATCACCCGTGCGGAACTCAGCATGGGGCCACCCTGGGTGTACGTCACGATCTTCCTTGAAGGACCGCCTCCGGCCGGGTCAGAAGCGGCCTATGGGGTGGAGGTTGATCTGGACATCGACGGCCATGGCGATTGGTTGATCCTCGCCGACGCCCCGCCCGACAGCGATTGGACCACAGACGGCGTGCGTGCCTGCCGCGATACCAACGGTGATGTTGGCGGCCCCACGCCGATGATTCCGGATGGCCCACACGCTTCTCGAGACGGCTATGATGATTGCGTATTCGATAGCGGGTACGGGATCGGACCCGACGAAGCCTGGATCCGTCGCGATCCCGGGCATGCCGATCGCATCCAGATCGCCTTTCTCTATTCGCTCATCGGCAATGACGGCGAATTCATGTGGGGTGGGTGGAGCGACGAAACCATCAAGGATCCGACCTGGTTCGACTACCACGACCACTTCACCTTGATTGATGCCGGCTCACCCGCTTCAGAGAGCAGCCAATACCCCTTGAAGGCGATGGCTTCAATGGATAATACCTGCCGTTGGGCTTACGGCTTCATCCCGACAGGCTCCGAACCCGGCGTGTGCTACATCCCGCCAACCCCTACGCCTTTACCGCAAGGATCGATTTCGGGGTACGTATATCGCGGCACCAGCTCAACCCCCAGCACACCTCGCTTCCCAGGCATTACTGTCCTGTTGGGCCAAGGGGCATGCCCCTCGACGGGATACAAATCAGCAACGACCGGAAGCGACGGTGGATACACCTTCAGCCAACTGCCAGCCGGGACCTACTGCGTTACCGTGAACAGTTCCGGACTCCCTCCGGCCTCATATGGTTGGGGCTCAATGTCCCCACATTTCCCAGCAGTGAAATGCCCGCCTTTTAACCCATACCAAGGGGTCACCCTTGGATCGGACGAAGCGAAAGGAAACATTAACTTCGCCTTCCTGGAGATAATCGGCTGATTTCCGCACCTTAAGTACAGATCTCCCTGCAACAAGTCAGGTTGCAGGGAGATTTTGTTTCCCTTTTCGGCCAATTAAGAGATAGACTTTTCGACTATGGCCGCTCTACTACGAACAGGATCCGATCGCTTTCCGCCACATTCCCAGCGAGATCGATCGCGCGAACATAGACCTCGTGTTCACCAACTGTCCGCATGCGCCAACGGATCGAGTACGGCGGTGCGGTCACCGTTTCAACTTTAACGCCGTCGACATAGAACTCAACCCGCTCAACCCCGAAGTTGTCTGTCACCTCAACCTCAATCACCATTTCCTGCCGGCTGTTCCCGCGCAGGACCTGGTCG
>JAUWDI010000107.1 GCA_030608865.1 Anaerolineales bacterium
ATCCCGGTTGAATTGAATGAACCCCACCATTGGGGAATGAGAGACGCGGCGGATGTCATTTTCGTCGTCTCCGCCTATCTATCCGCGTACAACGCGCGCGCTTTTGGCGTGAAGGACTACGTCGCCCAATTGATGTTCAACAGCCCGCCGGGTATTTCGGATGCCATGGATTTGGCAAAAATGTTGGCTTGCCTGAAGATGATTGCGCCTCTGGAAGACGCTAACTTCCGGGTTTGGCGACAGACCCGAACAGGGTTGTTAAGCTATCCTCTGGATCCTTCAGCGGCGCGCGCACATTTAGCGGCGAGTATTTACTTACAGATGGCTTTAGATCCGCATATCTTGCACATCGTCGGTCATACCGAAGCTCTGCATGCGGCTCTGCCAGAGGATGTCATCGAGGCGAGCAAAGCTGCTCAACGGGTTGTCGATAATGCCATGCATGGTGCGCCAGATATGACGGCGGATTCCCGGGTACAGGAACGCGTAGATGAACTATGCCGGGAAGCTAAAGTAACCCTCGATGCTATTCGATCCTTATTGGCAACGGATGATACAGACCCATTATTAGACCCAGAAACCCTTACTCTAGCGGTCAGGAAAGGGATTCTTGACGCTCCGCATTTAGTGAATAATGAGTACGCGCCAGCCCGATTGATAACGCAGGTCGATGAGCGCGGGGCGTGTGTAGTGATAGATCCACATTCAGGCAATGAGCTTTCTGAAGAGGAGCGTATTGCATCTTTACTCTAACCACTGCCTGTGTAATTGCGCTTACTAAGTTGAGGAGAAAAACATGGCGAAGAAGAAACGTTTCACAGTGATTGGAGCCGGAAACGGTGGGAAGGCGATGGCTGCCCACCTCGCATTGAAGGGCTTTCCGGTTAATCTGTACAATCGCACGTTTGCCCGCATCACTGCGATTGCTGAGTTGGGCGGGATCAATTTAGAGAGCTATGAGGGGGGTCCACATGGCTTTGGGGAGATGGAGATTGTTACCTCAGACATCGGCGAAGCTATTGAAGATGCCGATGTGATCATGGTCGTGGTCCCATCTAGCGCTCATGCCGGCATCGCTCGGTTAATTGCACCTCACCTGAAAGATGGCCAGATCGTCATCCTTCACCCTGGCAGGACGGGGGGTGCCATCGAGTTCAGGAAAATACTGAACGATGCGGAGATTAGTGCAGATGTAATCATCGCAGAGGCGGAAACCTTTATCTACGCCAGTCGCTCAGAGGGTCCGGCGGAAGCGCGAATATTTCGTGTGAAACACGCCGTCCCGCTGGCAGCGCTTCCAGCGACAGATACACCCGCTGTGCTAGAAGCGCTCAGTGATGCCTATCCGGAATTTGTCGATGGCATCGATGTTTTGCGTACCGGATTGAATAATATGGGTGCGATATTCCACCCGGCGCTGGTAATCTTGAACATGGGTCGGATTGAATCAACAAAGGGTGATTTTCAGTTTTATATCGATGGGGTCACGCCATCGACGGCGCGTATTTTGGGAGTTCTTGATCGGGAGCGCGTCACGGTAGCAGCATCAATGAATGTCCGTGCGCGCACAGCGATAGAGTGGCTGCGATTCGCATATAACGTTCAGGGCGAGAATCTCTATGAGGCTATCCAGAATCAAACCGGCTATTTTGGTATTCTAGCGCCCAATACGCTGAAACATCGCTACATCTTTGAAGACATCCCCATGAGTTTGGTGCCCATCGCTTCATTAGGGAAACGATTCGGGGTCTCTGTACGTGGCATCGAGAGTATCATCCGCTTGGCCGTAATTTTGGATGGCACGGATTATTGGATCAGGGGAAGAACTATTAAGAAATTGGGAATACAAAGAATGACTGTATATGAGTTGCAGAGCTATGTGAAAACAGGCGTGAGACCAGGTTGATTAATTGATCACATCAATTGTTCATCCCCTCCCTGACTATCGTCATCACGGCACCTGGATTGAACCAACCTTCTATGCCGCCGCGCAGCGCGGCAGCAGTTGAATCTAGCGCATAACTGACCTAGAATGAGGGTGGGATTGTGTTGTATTCCCACCATATCGTCGGCTCGATTCATGCCAGGTTTGGAGTTAGCGATGGCAACGAAAAATTCCATTGAAGTGGATATTGTTACTTCTTCGCATTGGGTTACCGGGATGATCTACCCGGAGGCACGGGGCTTATTCAGTCATATGAACATGCCGACGGAATCGGCGATTGAGATCGAAGCGGGTGAGTTGACTACTCTATTCAAGCGCTCGCAATCGGCGGAACGTTTCGGGAGGATGTGGCTGGTCAAACATGAGATTGTTGCCATACTGGTTGGGAATCGCGCCGGGCTAGGTCCATCCAACGTATTGCAGGCCGGGTACACGAAACCATTCCCTCATTCAGTGCAAGTTCTCCTGGGAGGTTACGAGCTTTATGGAAAGATCCACAGCGTTGGCAGGTTTGAATTCAGTAAGGTGATATTTGAAGGGGACAGCCTCTTTACCCCGTTGTATGATGCAAGGATCCAATCCATCCTATTCCCGAAAACCCAGGCGGATGCCCCGGCTCTCCTCTTTAATCGAAAGAGAGTTCAGGGGCTCACGCTTATTTCGAGCGAACCGGCGGCATAACCCCGAAATTCGTAAGACATCTACTAGATTGACTGAATAAATTCGATCGGGCATCTCCAGCTTTGGCTTTATTATTTATTCGGTTCGATGATATGAGCCAATTTTTATAGTCACATCACCTCGAGGGCGGTTTACTAGAGTCTCTAGGCGTCTGGAAATTAAGCATTCTTTTCACTCGAGGGTGCGTTTTGGGGTACTATTTTTCGATTTGACACCTTTTTATTTATCATTACAATAAACGCCGCAAAGTCAGGGCAATGTGGTTTGCACCGCCTGGAGCCCTGACCGTGAGCGCCGGTCTCACTTCAGTTGAGACCGGCGTTTCTATTTATTTTTGGACAAACCAGCGGGTGAAGGAGATGGACACGCAGCGGGTCTGTTCGCGAATATTCCTCTTTGTAAAGCTATCATTCCACCTATTGCTTTTTCCCAAAAGACTTACGGTTCGAATCCCACGCTTCGAATTCTTCATAAGCTTCAATGCAAATCTTCATAACTTCTTCGCATCGAGCCTCTAATATTTACGTAATAACTTGAATATTACATGAGGTGAAATAATGGGAATATCACGAACAACACGCTTAAATTGGTTATTGGATGCCGGTGTATTTTTCACGGCGCTGGTGGCAGGCTTCTCGGGTCTTTATTTCCTCTATGTCCCGGTTGGCGGCTACCAAGGGGGGAAGAATCCATTGTATGGCATTACGATTTTGTTCAGCCGCTCCACGTGGGATGATCTCCATTTGTGGGGTGGGGTGGCGATGATCTTGATTGTTACCATCCATCTCCTTTATCACTGGAATTGGGTTGTGATGATGACCAAGAAGATCTGGAATCAAATTCGATCCGGGAAGTCTAATATGTCCCGCGGCGCAAAGAACAATTTGGCAGTCAACCTGGTTATAGCCACGAGTTTCCTGCTTGTCGCCATCTCGGGGGTTTATTTCCTCTTCGGTCCTACGGGAGGTTATGAGGGCGGCGCCAATGCGAATTGGGATGTCGGCTTTCTTTTCAGCCGAACAACCTGGGATCTCATTCATACATGGTCAGGTGTTACCTTGTTCATTGCCGCTAGTTTCCATTTCCTCATCCACTGGAAGTGGATAAAGAAGGTTACGAATCGATTTTTCCAATCCCAACCGCCCGCAGCGCGTCACGGCGCATGAGTCGGGATTAGAATCTGAGTTCCTAGAACGTAAAAAAACCAATTCAAAAGGAGAGTCAATCATGTTACAGAAAATAGTTGTTGGAACGCTAGTAGTAGCTTTATCAGGAGTGCTGATCGTTGGTGCGATCAATCGGACAGATGCAAAAAGTGAACAGGTTGCACAGGAACAAGAAGCAAATTCTGGTAGGCTGGCCAGAGAAGAAGATCGAGAACCCATACAGCAAGGCCAAGGTCAGCAGGGTCAGGGAATTGGTTCCGCCTATGCTGAAACCGACACACTGGAAAGTGTATCGAGGGGTGGAGGCCAGGGTCGATTTAGTGAAGGATCTAGCGGTAGTTGGCTGGAGGATGCGAGCAGAGGCGGCGAAGGGTCAGCATCTGTTGATGAATGGCTGGAAGTCGTCGGCACAGTTGTATCTCTGAATGAAGAAGAGCTGGTCCTGCAGCTTGAAGATGGCCAGGAGATGGTCATCGAATGTAAATCCTGGACCTATGCTCTGGAGTTGGGATTTACAACCGACATCGGCAACGAACTAAAACTGTACGGTTTCTATGAAGGTGAAGAGTTCGAGGTTGGTGGGTTTGAGGATCTAACAACGCAGCTACTAACCATGGTCCGTGAGGAGAGCGGTCGTCCTTTCTGGGCAGGGGGTTCAGGTAGAGGGGCGTAAGAACGATCTGGATAATCTAACGCTGGTTTCTACGAAAAGGGCGGAAGCAAATCT
>JAUWDI010000156.1 GCA_030608865.1 Anaerolineales bacterium
ATCGCGCCGGAAAGGAATCAGTGATCGGCTGGTTTGTGGGGCAGGTCATGCGCGAGACAAAGGGCAAGGCGAATCCCCAGCTAGTCCAGGAGCTTCTAGGGGAGATGCTCGCCGGAGAATAGCAGGCGTGGGCATCTATGCGTGGCTTTCGAGTCCCATCAGAGCTGACTCTTTCTTTTTTGTCATTTCGAGTGAGCCGTGAAACGGCGACCGAGAAATCTCTATGATGCTGCTTGTGAGGGTTCCATCACTAGAAGCGAAGGGATTCCTCTCCATTTATCCTTGAAAGATGAATTGATATGCATCAGGGATTTCTCGTCGCTTCAGGTGCTCCCCCCTTCCGCTCCTCGAAATGACAGTGAGAAGTAGGATCCTTCCGAAAAAGAAGCCATTTTGTACCCTTCGGCTGTACTTCCCACTCCCTTCGGATGGGGACTTCGCAGGATAGGCCTTAGGAGCAGAGCAACCTGGAGAAACCCTGGCTCTTAAAAAAACAACCGGCAGGGAAGATCTCCACTGCCGGTATCCTGACTATAAACGAAAAAGCAAATAAATTTTGGTCTTACAGAGAGATTATCGCTATTAGCTTCCGAAGACTAGGAACATCGAGACGAGCGAAAGGAAGACCGCCACGAAGAATCCAATCGCAGCCATCTGGTGGTGCTTCTGGTTGCGGAAGTTGACCATCTCTAGGTAGTTGTTGAAATCCTCAATGGTCTTCTTGGTGATCTCCTCCGATTCGGCTTCGCCTGGCTCTCGATCACGATCCCTAAAAGCAAACGTTCGCAGAGGCTCTCCTGAGAGTCGCCATTGCATGTAGGCTAGATAGGCGAAAATCGCAGCGAGTATGAACCAGATCGGGAAAATTACTGATGACATTGTGCATTCCTCCTGAATCCAACCCTTAATTTTATGGCAGGACCATGGGTTAGAAGATAGTACAGATTCGGCTTCAATGCAATAGAACCGTTCATCCTATCGTGAGGTTAGTTCAATTTTAAGGTGAGGTAGAACGAGAGTTCACCCTATTTGCTATAGTCGTAGAAACCCCTCCCGGTCTTGCGGCCAAGATAACTAGCATCAACCATCTTCCGCAGCAATGGGCAGGGCCGGTATTTGTCCTCTCCCAGGTCGCGGTGCAGGACTTCCAGCACGAACAGAACGACGTCCAGCCCGATCAGATCGGCCAGAGCAAGCGGACCCATTGGGTGGTTCATGCCGAGTTTCATCACAGTGTCAATCGCGTCAGCGGTGCCGATGCCTTCCTGGAGAGCAAAGACCGCCTCATTGATCATCGGGCAAAGGATGCGGTTGGAGATGAAACCAGGGGAATCCATGGCTTCTACCGGTTCCTTGCCCATCTTTCGTCCGACATCAATGACGGCTTGAGTCGTCTCATCGGATGTCGCGAGTCCGCGGACCACCTCAAGCAATTTCATCAAGGGTACAGGGTTGAAGAAATGCATCCCGATGACTTTATCAGGGCGTTTTGTGGCGGCACCGATCTTGGTTAGGGAGATGGACGATGTGTTCGAAGCGAGGATGGTCTTCTCGGGAGCCATTCCATCCAGGTCGGTGAATAGCTTCAACTTCAATTCTGGATTCTCAGTAGCTGCTTCAACTACAAGATCGGCTTCTCGAGCAGCTTCAAGATCGAGAGCAGTGGCTATCTGCAGGGCAGCCTCTTTCTGGGCTTCGTCGATTACGCCCTTGGTGGCTAATTTCTCGACTGATTTTGCGATCACAGCTGTTGCGCGCTCCAGGATCTCGGGTGAGACATCCGTCATAGTGACGTCGTAGCCGGAGATCGAGGCGGTCTGGGCGATGCCGTTGCCCATCGTTCCCGCACCAACAACCAGTATTTTTTTTACATCCATCGATTCACTCCTCTGAGTTCGTTCGTTTCAAGAATGTGCTAAATATTTAAGGACCAGCTCGGGTTGCTTCTTTTTCATTAGCGCTCGCAGTTGGCAAACTCGGGATAGTTCATTCCATCTCGATGGCCATGGCGACAGCTTCACCGCCTCCAAGACACAGCGAAGCGATGCCGCGCTTACCGCCGCGATCTCGAAGCGCATAGAGCAATGTTGTGAGCACCCTGGCGCCTGACGCTCCGATAGGGTGACCGAGGGCTACACCGCCGCCGTGCACATTTACCTTGTCCCACTCCCAGCCAATATCAGCGAGCGCGTAACCGTTAGCGAGAACCTGGGCGGCAAAGGCTTCATTGAGTTCGATCAGGTCGACGTCCTGTAGAGACCAACCAACCTTCTCCAGCAGCTTGGGAATGGCAAAAGCCGGCGCTGTAAACAATTCCTTCGGCGGAACGGCTGCCTGTGCGTAGCCAACGACGCGAGCCATCGGTTTGATTCCGAGGGCGTCCGCCTTTTCACGGCTGGCGATGATCACTGCTGCGGCACCGTCATTAAGGCCTGGGGAATTCCCCGCGGTCACCTTCCCGTCCGCTGTAAAGACAGGCTTAAGTTTGGCTAACATCTCAAGCGAGGTATCACGACGCGGGGTTTCGTCCTCCTCAACCAGGGTGATTTTTCCCTTGCGACCTGGAATCTCTAACGGGATGATTTCGGCTTTGAAATTGCCTTCATCGATTGCTTTTATCGCCTTCAAGTGGCTGTCGAGCGCCCATTGATCCATCGCCTCACGTGTGACCTTGTATTCGTCGGCGACCCATTCCGCAGCCATGCCCATGGCCCAATCTTCAAACGAATCCCAGAGGCCGTCCAAGAGTAGAGCATCCGTCATCTGCCCATGCCCGTAACGCAGCTCTCCTCCCCGCGCCCAGATGAGAAATGGAGCTTTGCTCATGCTCTCCATTCCACCACAGACGAATAGATCACCGTCTCCGGCTTTAATCGCCTGAGCGGCCATCATTCCTGTTTTCAGCCCTGAACCGCAGACCTTATTAACAGTCGTCGCGCCGACCGTGGGCGGGATGCCTGCGGAAATTGATGCCTGGCGTGCAGGTGCTTGCCCGAGACCAGCAGAGACAACATTGCCCATCAGGGTTTCGTCGATGTCCTCCAGGTTCTTCAGGCCGGCGCGTTCTATTGCCGCCTTGATCACGGCAGCGCCAAGTTGGGTGGCGCTGAGGGGGCTGAGTGCTCCCCGAAAACGTCCACTAGGTGTTCTGGCAGCGCTGAGTATTACCGGTTCTCTTGCGTTATTGGTCATGTTGATCCTCTTTTATGTGATGTGGGTGGGTTATGGATCCTTATCGTGGATTACTTATCCATTGGCGAATCGTGATAGCCAGAGTCCAAGAAGGGTCTGATAGGTCACTTCGAGGGCCTCGGGCAGGACGCGAGTTTCTGCTGTTGTCGCCATGAAGTTCGTATCTCCTGTCCAACGGGGGACAACATGAAGGTGGACATGCTCTTTAACGCCAGCGCCGGCGGCTTCGCCAATATTTGCCCCAAGGTTAAAGCCATCCGCGTTGTAGGCATC
>JAUWDI010000045.1 GCA_030608865.1 Anaerolineales bacterium
CTTTACCAGATGAGCAGGTCATCTTCTCCAACCTCACTTCTTGCAACCTCGGGCAAGCGCTGCTCCTTTGGCTATTGCAGGTTTCTCTCAACCGGCTGCACTAGGGGGCGACGAAACTTGCCACATACCCATAAGCGAAAAGTCGCGCTTGACTCAAGGGAACGTTTGTTCTATACTGCGATTAATCTAGAACACCTGTTCTTTATGGAGGTCGGCCATGTCCACATATGCTAGAACCACTCGCCCCAAGCTGGGTTTCCAGCTAAATGCAGTCGTACGCAGCACTCTCGACCGCATCCGAATGCCGCGCACATCCCTGTTCGGCTTGATCATGATCGGTGCTCTGATCGCCTTCGAAGTCTTTAACTACGGAACGACCGAGTTCGCCCTCACGGATCTTCTAGGCGGTCTGCGATTCGCTGGGCTGCGCTGGTCAACGATCCTCGCCCTCGCGTTCTGCAGCATGGACTTCGCTGGGATCGCGCGCTTGTTTTCACCCGATCAAGGCGACAGCCGCTCCGGAGAACTCTGGTACCTGCTTGGCGCCTGGCTCCTAGCCGCTACGATGAACGCGGTGCTCACATGGTGGGCGGTCTCCCTCGCCCTCATTGGGCACACAGGCCTGGGAAATGAAATTCTGGGACGCGAAGCCTTACTTAGTTCTGTCCCGGTGTTTGTCGCTCTTCTCATTTGGCTTATTCGCATCCTGATGATCGGAACCTTCACACTTACAGGAAAACGTCTTAGTAACAAAACATCGCATCGCTCACCAGCAACAACCCGCGCCGCGAAGCGAACTGCTCCTGCTGCCAAGGCAATGCCGAAGCAGAAGATGGCGCAAACTTCGTCTATCGGGGATCATCCAACGCAAAATACTCAGCCCAGCCCCAATGGCAAATACCGCCAGCAGCCCCTCTCAGCCAAGCCATCACGATCACGCTGACCGGCATGAGCTTACACACCTGGAACGAAATGGAGGGGGAGAACATCTCGCAGGATGGTCACAGCAACCTTGGTCTTCCTGCACGTTCTCCCTCTGTTCCTTTTCACAGCATCCCTCTTATCCTCATGGTCGCGCTTGCCTTCACAGCCGCAACATCCTTTGGCTCGTTGCGCGAGCGCTTTCTTGCCGCTGCCAGCAATAAAGCTACAACACCAACATCCAGTTTCTATGAAATCAATGCTATAAGCGGGGAGCGAATTTCAAATCAACCTGTTGATTTGATTGAGGATCTCAATCGAACTGCATTTACACCAGAAGTTCAACGCTGGGGGGCTCAAATTGAGCGCTGGGCGGAAGATTATGACCTCCCCGCGGAACTTGTGGCTATCGTTATGCAAATCGAATCTTGCGGTGATCCCACAGCGGTCTCTAGTGCTGGCGCCCGTGGCTTATTTCAGGTCATGCCATTCCATTTTGGCGCTGGCGAGGATTGGATGGACTCCGAGATCAACGCTGCGCGTGGCATGGAATATCTCGCTCATTCGTATCGGCTATCCGATGGGAAGATTGACTTAACACTTGCGGGTTATAACGGCGGGCACAGCGTCATCGCGCGCCATCCCTCTACCTGGCCCGCCGAGACCCAGCGATACGTTTATTGGGGAACGGGGATCTGGGGAGACCTCAGCAACGATACGGTCCCAAGTCCTACTTTGAACGAGTGGCTAATCGCGGGGGGTGAACATCTATGCAGGCAAGCCGTAGGTGTCTCAATACTCTCGTATTCCCAAAATCGTTCTTCCGACAATGGGCCTTCGCTAATTGGCTAGGTTGTGATTCTCAACTAAAGGGGGGGGTTTCGACTGAGCAATTACAGACAGTTCCCATCCATGCGGAACCTGTATTCACACTTATTCGCCCTTAGGGGCTGCATCAAGGGATATATAATCCCCCTCTTCCTGCGGACCACATGATCCTTCAAGAAGCGGGAGAGAGATGACAAAAGTCGTTCCCTTGCCAACCGATGATTCAACCTCGATATCTCCACCATGATGGCGAGTTATCCAATACGCAATCGATAATCCCAGACCGGCGCCTGCACCCTTATTCCTGTTCCGTGATGGGTCGCGGCGATAAAAGCGCTCGAAGATTCTCGACAACTCTTCTTCCGGGATACCAGGTCCTTCATCAACGACGCTGAGTTTAGCCCATCGCCCTTCACACTTCAGCCCCATTTGCACTTCGCTCGCATCCGGTGCATGTTCAAGTGCGTTTGCGACCACATTTAACAATACTTGCTTCAGTCGATCACGGTCACCCACTACTCGGGCCTGGTCCTCGCCGCCAATGCGCACATGGACCCTTCCTCCCGCAAGAACTTTCGCTTGCCGATACACTTCTAACATCAATGTGTCGAGTTCAACCGGATCCCTTGAAAAAGGGAGTTTTCCCGTCTCAGCCTGTGCCAACAATAACAGATCACTTACTAGGCGTGTAAGACGATCTACTTCTGAACTGATTGCATCCAAGGACTCCTCATCAGCCACGCCAAATTGCCGGATAAGATCAACATTTCCCCGGATCGCTGTTAGTGGCGTTCGAAGTTCATGAGACACATCAGCGAGGAACCGTTTCTGCGTATTAAAAAGACCTTCCAGTCTTTCCATGGTTGCATTGAAGGCTTGAATCAACCTTCCTACTTCGTCCGTCGGCTGTCCTATGAGAGGTATCCTTCGCGAGAGATCATCTGTGCTTGTAATTTGAATAGCTGTCTGCGTAACTTCATCAAGTGGACTCAGTGCTGCGCTCGCCACTAAATAGCCAATTATCGCAGCAACAATCAACGCCATGAGTTCTCCCACCAGAAGCATGATCAACAACGTCTGGGTAACTAAGTTGACAGTCGCCAAAGATGTACCAAGTTGTAAATACCCCAAGACCTCGTCCCCAGGCGTTGATACAACTGGCACGGTCAGTATTCGGTAATCTACCCCCAGAATATTTTTAGTGCTGAAAACATTCTCATCCATGGAGATACTATGAGGATCGAAGGCGCCTTCCACTGGTGGCGCATTTTCTGACTGCCACACGATCTCCCCATCATCCCGCAAGATCTGAACCGATACATTCGAAGTTAGATCCAATGCCCTAAGTGTAATTGCCAAATCCTCCGGAATTCCATCTGCCATCGTAAACAGGATGTCGTCCGCGGTGCGATCAAGAGTGTTTTCTATCTGGTTTGTAAGGTTAAAGGAGAGCGAAACATAAACAATGCTACCGAAGAGGACCAATACAACAGCAAGAACAGCGGTATACCAGAGCGTTAAACGAGCACGAAGAGTCACGAATTTTCTCGAAGCACGTATCCTACGCCCCGAACAGTATGAATGAGGCGCGGTTCTCCTTCAGATTCGGTCTTTTGTCTCAGGTAGCGCACATAGACCTCGATGATGTTGCTCTCTCCCCCAAAATCGTAGCCCCATACACGGTCGTATATAAGATCTCTGGTGAGGACTTGTCGCGGGTTGCGTAAGAAGAGCTCTAAAAGTTCATACTCCTTTGCGGTCAGCTCAACTACCCGCTCGCCCCGAAATACCTGATGGGTCCCTGTATCTAGCTGCAGATCGACAAATGTCAAAATTTCCGGCGATTCCGTCTTGGCTCTCCGAACAAGCGCCCTGATACGTGCTAAAAGCTCATTTAGGGCAAAAGGTTTAACAAGATAGTCATCTGCTCCGGCATCCAAGCCCAGCACTCGATCGGACACCGACTCTTTCGCAGTAAGCATTATGATGGGCAAATCACTTGCGGCGCGCAATCTCCGGCACACCTCCAATCCATCCAAACCTGGTTCTATCTCAGGAAGCATCCAATCCAGGATAACCAGATCAGGCGGGTTATCCCTTGCAACTTGAAGCCCTTCTGTCCCGTTCACAGCCGTCAGAACGCGGTATCCCTCGTACGCCAAACCTCGACGCAGAAATTGCAGAATCCGCTCTTCGTCTTCGACTATCAATATCTTCTCATGCATTGAACACCTGGTTTCTCGTCGCCGAGTTTATTATGCGAAGTTCCACTCATATGTGTGGCGATGTCCCCGGTAAAAAGTAGTGAGGAGGAACACCGCAGGGATAGCCAGGATTGCGAAACATCACCTTAATCAGGTTGAATTCCAACTAGCAGGCTTTATACCACAGCGCTGGAGGAAATGGATGAAGCCGCCACGGCGGGCGGCTTCATATTCGCTATTTGTGTGTGTACTACGCCAACTCGATAGTTGCACCTGCTGCCTCGAGCTTGCTCTTTGCATCTTGCGCAACTTCTTTGCTTGCCTGCTCGAGAACCTTCGCTCCTGCTGTTTCGGCGAGGTCTTTTGCGTCTTTCAAGCCAAGCTGAGTGATCTGGCGGATGGCCTTGATGACATCGATCTTCTTGGGCCCGACGTCCTTAATTATCACATCGAACTCGGTCTTCTCCTCCGCATCTTCACCTGAACCTGCTGCGGCTCCAGCAACGGCAGCAACAGCAACCGGCGCTGCGGCTGAAACACCCCACTTCTCTTCCAGTAACGTGGTAAGTTCAGCAGCCTCAAGGATGGTTAGTTTGCTGAGGTCCTCTGCTATTTTTTCAATGTTTGCCATTGTTTACGATCTCCTTTTCATTGTTTTCTAATACAAATAATTCTTAAGTTGAATTTACGCCGCTGCAGCTTCTTTTTCAGAATATGCCTTAACAACGGTCACTACTTGGCGCATAGAACCCGATAACACCCTGGCGATCTGAGATGCTGGCGCCTGCAACATACTGAGTAACTGTGCCTGGATAACGGGCATCGGCGGTAGTGCCGCCAGGCTCTTCACTCGGGCGCTATCGTATACTTCTCCGTCGATGACCGCACCCTTAACCTGAAATGTTTTGGTCCCCTTGGCGAGTTCGACGATAGCTTTCGCCAATGCTGTTACATCTTCGCTTGTCGCTCCGATCGCAGTTTGCCCATCAAGGCTACCCTCAGGTTTCGGCATCCCGACATCATCTATGGCTAGTTTTGCCAGTGTATTCTTGATTACATAGAACTCGCCGCCAATCTCACGAATCGTCCCCCTCAGCTCTTCGAGTTGCTTAACACTCAAGCCCGTATTTTCCGTGAATATTAAAGCAGTGTTCCGATTAAAGATGTCCTTGTACTGAGCAACTAGTTCTTCCTTCTGTTCTCGTGTGATTGCCAATTCCACTCACCTCCTTATATAAATAAAATTAGCCTCTGCTTCACGATGACCATTGAAGTAAAGGCTACTAAAGAAAGCGCTGATTAGTGATCTTGCTGCTTTCAAGCCTTCACCTGGGCAGGAGATTAAGCCGTCAACTAGTGACCTGGCACCTGCTGTCTTCGGCGAAGCGGTGTTTTCTTATCCGGTTAGAGTATCTATCTTAGTTTACTCCTGTGCCTATTCTACCACCGCGACTGCTGCGCTGGGTTCAATTCGTATCCCCGGTCCCATCGTGCTCGTGACTGTGATCGTTCGGAAAAACGATCCCTTGGACGCGGCGGGCTTTGATCGCCGAACCGAATCTATCAGCGCGGCAAAATTCTCGAACAGCTTCTGCGTTTCAAAGGAAGCCTTCCCGATGGGAACATGCAGGTTTGCAGTTTTATCCGTCCGGAACTCGACCCTGCCCGCCTTCAATTCTTTAATCACGCGCGGCAAATCTTCCTCGGGAACAACGGTCCCGGCTTTTGGATTTGGCATTAGTCCGCGGGGTCCCAGTATTTTTCCCAATCGCCCTACCGTGCTCATCATTTGTGGGGTTGAGACTGTGGCGTCGAACTCAAACCAACCATTTTGGATTTGTTTAATAATTTCATCGTCGACGATGTAATCTGCGCCTTCTTTTTGAGCCTCTCGTGCAGCATCGCCCTCTGCAAATACAAGAACGCGAACGGTTCGCCCAAGGCCATGCGGCAGCATTACAGTGTCTCGCACCTGTTGATCGGCATGTCGTGTGTCTACACCAAGTCGTATGTGTACTTCAATGGTACCGTCGAACTTCGTAAACGAGGTCTCCTGCGCCAACTTCATCGCTTCCATCGGCCCGTATTGTTTCGTCTGATCTATCTTTTCAAGCGCTTCGAGATACTTTTTTCCGTGCTTTGGCATTTCAAATACTCCCTGTGGTCCTCACGGGTTGGTCTACGCCAGCCCTCCCACTAATTTTCAAGCGTACCCTCGACAACGATACCCATATTTCGCGCCGTCCCCTCTATCTGGCGCATTGCTCCTTCGATGTCGACAGCATTCAAATCTTTCATCTTAATCTCAGCGATCTCACGAACCTGGTCCCGTGTGACCTTACCAACTTTTTCCCGGTTTGGCTCGCCAGACCCCTTCTCGACGCCTGCAGCTTTGCATAATAGAACCGCGGCTGGGGGAGTCTTCAATATAAACTTAAAGGAACCATCGGCGAATATTGTGATCTCTGCCGGGATGATTTCCCCTGTCTTGCTTGATGTACGCGCGTTGTACTCCTTGCAAAAAACCATAAGGTTGATGCCGTGGGGAGCCAACGCTGGCCCTATCGGGGGGGCCGGATTGGCCCTTCCCGCTTCGATTTGAAGTTTAACAATTGCTTTAATTTTCTTTGCCACGTGTTTACTCCTCTTGTGGTTTTAGCGGGCAGAATAGCCCTCCCACGTGCGATCCATCTAGATCACGCTTTATCAACTTGTAGGAAGTCTAACTCAACAGGTGTTTCACGACCAAAAAACGAGACCATCACACGGACCATTGCTCGCTCCATATCGATGTCCGCTACGGTCCCGATGAAATCATTGAATGGGCCATCGATAATGCGCACTTTTTGTCCGATTGAATACGCCAACTTAATGCGTGGCGCATCCGCTTCCATACGCTTAACGATTTTAGCTACTTCCTCCGGTCGCAAGGGGGTCGGCTCATTGCCCATCCCCACAAATCCGGTCACGCCCGGAGTATTGCGCACGACGTACCATGAATCCTCATCCAAGATCATCTGAACAAGAATGTACCCCGGAAAAACGCGTCGCTCCACGGTTCGGCGTTTTCCATCTTTAACTTCGATCTCTTCCTCAGTAGGGACGACTACATCAAAGATCTTGTTCTTCATGTCCATC
>JAUWDI010000082.1 GCA_030608865.1 Anaerolineales bacterium
CATCAAGTAAGAGCACCTTCGGTTCATGCAGCATCGCCCGAGCGATGGCCAACTTCTGCCGCATTCCCTTTGAGAAAGTCGCCGCCACATCCCCGCGCCGATCCCACAATCCCAATAGGCGCAGATAGCGCTCCACCTGTCCAGCCACATCCTCCACATCATGCAATTCGGCGAAGAAGCTTAAGTTCCTCTCCGCACTCAAGCGGTCGTACAACCCAGGCGACTCGGTTAATATTCCTACGTTGCGCCTGATCTCGTTATCATCTCGCCCCACTTCATACCCGGCGACCTTTGCCTTCCCCGAAGTCGGCGAAATTAACGCGCTCAGCATGCGGATCGTTGTCGTCTTCCCCGCGCCGTTTGGCCCCAGAAAACCAAAGATCTCGCCCGGCCTGACTTCCATATCCAGATCGTCAACTGCCAGCACGTCACCGAAGCGCTTGGTTAACCCCTTCGTATCAATCATCCTTTTTCTCCTCAAAAGCGGATATCCGCCCGGCCTACAAATGCTCTCCCCTAATTAAGCGAAGCGGCTATCCTCCAGACTATCGTCTGATATGTCTTCATCTGTAATTCGCCGCACCCTTGAATTAGGCGGCGAGGTACTCGGGGGATCCCCCTCAAAATCTTCTCCCGGAGCATTCATTGTTTTTATTGCGAAAATTATTAACAAACTAATCCCTGCACCAATAATAACGGTTCCCTCAGCGGCGTAGACACCCCATCTATCCATTACAATTAACGTCACTGCGTTGAACAGCGTATGCCACGCTACGGCTCCCGCCAACCATCCCCACCCACCGCGCCGCACACTCTGGAGAACCATCGCACTTGCGCTCAAATGAAAGCATATCGCACCGGCTCGCTCGACGGCTCCCAGAAGGGCCTTATACCAGGGCATGTTCCAATAGAGCGCCATCTGGGCCGCGACGACATCCACTTGCTCCGGAGGTAGTGTCTTTACAAGATCCGTCCCGCGCAACGCAACGGCTTGAAAAAAGCCGTATAAAACAAAACCACCGAGGATAATCGCCTCACTGCCGCCATGACCCGCCCCAAACATGAGCGCATTGGGCAGGGTTCGAGCATCAGGTTCCCAGCGGCGCATGACTACAAAGCGCGCCACCTCTTCGAACACTCCTGCAGAAAGGCCGTACAACAGCGCGGCCGCAATAAACGCCAGTCCGCCAGCCGCGAACATCCCCCGCTCGGTCACAAAGGGCGTCAGGACCAGATTGTTGAAGGGGATATGCAAAAGCTGCGATGCGACGAAGGTCGCCGCCCCCGCGCCGAACAAACCCCAACTGAGTCGCCACCGCCTCGCCAACACGACTCCCAAAACCAGGGGGAGGGCAATCATCAACAAACCATTGAGTAAATGCGCCGCTGCGAGCATTGGAACTGCTCCTGGAGACCGATCACTCAACCAAGTCTTGACTGGATGACACAAAAGTCTTCGTTGAACACAACCCGTACCGCATCGTCAACGCCACCACCGCGAATCCCCCAACATCTGTGCCCTAGCCCGCTATTCTACCTTGCTTTTCCGCAACGACTCAGCTGCGTCATTCTAAGCGCCTCCTTCGCAGGACAAGTTCCAGAAGCGAAGAAGCGCGGAATATATACAAGATCCCTGTAGTTGGGCGAGAGAGAATAACGATTTTCATCCCAATTGTCATATCTAGCGAATTGTTTCACGTGAAACCCAATGGTGATGTTTCACGTGAAACATCGATACCCGTCGCTTCTTCCAACTCAGAAAACCAACCCCCGTTGAGCCGTGTTTCCCTGCGCGTTTCGCGATATTCTCGCCACATTATGACCCAGAAGAGAGCCGAAGTGTTCAGATGTGCATAAGCAAAAAACGCCCAACCTGCATACACGGAATACTTGAGCATTTCTTAGAACGCTTGTTTTTGTAAGAGCAGATCATCCCTCGAGCCTGGGCGGCTCACCCTCCTCGCGCCAGGCAATCAAGAGCTCATCAAGCAACAGCGAAACTTCGTCTGGGCTGAATCTCGCTTGATGTGCATGCCCCAGGAAGGATTTCGCCATCCCCTCCAGCGCAGCCCTTCGCAGAGGTATCGCTTGTTCCGGCAGCATTGGCTGCAACACATAGGTCCCGCGGCCCCGTTGTGTGGAGAGCACCCCTTCTTGGTCGAGTATGCGGTAGGAGCGAGCGATCGTATTGAAGTTGACGCTCAGTTCCGCCGCCATTCTCCGCACGGTTGGCAGCTGATCGCCCGGCCTAATCACGCCGGTGGCAACCAGGTGTTTTATTCGCACCACTAGCTGCGCATAGATCGGTATATGTCCTCTGAAATCCAGCTCTGTAAACATTTTGCGATGACCCAGTTGTCTTATTGTCTCTTTGTATTATTGTACTAATTGTATATCCCCTGCGTTTGTATGTCAAGCACGAGGGGCCTGGCTTCGGTTTCGGGGATTGGCTATCGTGGTAGAATCGAATTACGGTTGTTTGATCCTTGCACGGAGATGATTATGGACAAGAAAGTTGCTACCTTCACCGTAAAGAAAGGCTTAGCCCAAATGCTTAAGGGCGGCGTGATCATGGATGTGGTCACGGTGGAACATGCCCTCATCGCCGAGGAATCCGGCGCTGTTGCTGTAATGGCACTTGAGCGCGTCCCTGCTGATATTCGCGCCCACGGAGGCGTGGCCCGTATGAGCGACCCGGCTCTAATCCAGGAGATTATGGAGTCTGTCACCATCCCTGTGATGGCGAAGTGCCGCATCGGTCATTTCGTCGAGGCCCAGATCATCGAGGCTCTTGGGGTTGACTTCATCGATGAGTCGGAGGTTTTAACGCCGGCCGATGAAGCGCACCACATCAATAAACACCTGTTCAAGATCCCTTTCGTCTGCGGCTGCCGCAATCTTGGTGAGGCTTTGCGCCGCATTGGAGAGGGGGCAGCGATGATCCGCACGAAAGGCGAAGCCGGAACGGGTGACGTCGTCGAGGCGGTCCGACACGCGCGCTCTGTTTTCGGCGCGATCCGCCGTCTCGAGAACATGCCCGACGAAGAGTTAATGTCGTTTGCTAAAGAAATCGGTGCCCCCTTCGAGACGCTAAAGGAAACCAAGGATTTGGGGCATCTTCCCGTTGTTAATTTTGCCGCTGGCGGCATCGCCACTCCGGCCGACGCCGCGCTCATGATGCAACTTGGTGTGGACGGTGTTTTTGTCGGCTCGGGTATTTTTAAATCGGGCGACCCCGCTCTGCGAGCGAAGTCCATCGTGGAGGCTGTTGCTCACTACGACGACCCAAAGATCCTGGCCGAGATCAGCAAGGGTCTTGGCGAGCCTATGGTTGGCATTGAAGTGAGCGAGCTTCCCCAGACAGAACGACTAGCCGATAGGGGCTGGTAGATCTCTTCGGGAGGGCGGCGATTTTCCACTCCGCAGACGATAGAACCCGGATGCGACGGCACGACCGGGAAATTAAAGACCAGTCTGAGGTGAGGGCGCTTCTGCGCGATTCTCAGTTCGGTTTTGTCGCTACCGTTTCTGAGAACCAACCTTTCATACACGCAAACCTTTATTGGTACGACGAGAACAACGAGCGCATTTACTTCCACACAGCCCTAGATGGTCGCGCCCGCAGCAACATAGAAACCAACCCCCAGATATGCTTCAGTGTAGCAAACATGGGCCGTCTCCTTCCCGCTGAGACGGCGATTGAATTCAGCACTGAGTATGCTAGTGTTACGGTGTTCGGGAGCGCACGCATAGCCGACGACCCATCAGAACAACGCTATGGTCTGCAGGGGTTGCTTGATAAGTATTTCCCTCAGTTACAGCCGGGCGATGATTACAGCCCGATCACAGATGCTGATTTGCAGCGAACCTCCGTGTTCGCAATGGAGATCGAATCTTGGAGCGGGAAACAGAAGGTGGCAGGATCATGAAGGTTGGCGTCTTGGCGCTGCAGGGAGATTTCGCCGAGCACCTTGCCTTTTTGCGCAGACTGGGAGCGGAAGGTGTTGAAGTTCGCATGCCTTCCCACCTGGATGACATTGAGGCCTTGATCATTCCCGGAGGCGAATCGACGACGATCGGGAAACTAGCCCTCGCGTTCGAACTACTGGAACCACTACGAACCTTCGGTCAGACGCGCCCGATATGGGGCACCTGTGCCGGCGCAATTTTCCTTTCCAAAGACTCCTTGGAACGACAGCATTTATTAGGATTGATGGATATCACGGTCGAACGCAACGCCTTCGGTCGCCAGGCCGATAGCTTCGAGTCTGATATCCACGTGTCTGTCCTGGAGGATGCAGTCACACCATTCCCGGCGATATTCATCCGTGCTCCCCTGATCGCCCGCGTCGGGCCCGAGGTAGATGTTGTCGCCCACTTGCCCAACGACAAAGATGATGGCATTATCGTTGCCGCAAAGCAGGGACATTTCCTTGCCACAAGCTTTCACCCGGAATTAACCGGGGACGACCGCTTCCACCGATATTTCCTGTCCCTTATGAAAACGTGATCTATGACGATTCGTCCGTATGATTGGCGCGACTTAATGCTCTTGCACCGACTCCGCAATCGCGGGATGTGCCTCGATACCAGACTCATGTTTACTCGCGGTGCACCTTCACTTAGGCACACGCCCTTAAGTACGCTCATCCCCGGCAGCAACGTTTGCACCCTGGTTTCTCGAGCTGACAATTCCGGTGAATTATCAGCAGCCGGCCAGTTTCTAATTCGCAACAATCAACTTCCTGCGCGGTTGGTTTGTATCAGCCCGCGGGAGATTCTCTCCAGACAAGAGGGCACCAACCTGCTAGAAGCAATGGCTCATATGGCCGGAGAGCGGGGCGCACCTGCTTTAATCGCCGAGATCGATGAGCGCGACCCTGCCTTTGATAGCTTACACGCAGCGGGCTTCGCTATCTATTCCCGCCAACGGATATTTCGTCTTGATAGCATCGTCGAAGGCAAAGCAGTCCCAGATGATGAAATCTGGCGTCCTGCCGCAGACCGCGACTACATAGCGATTCAAAGCCTATACACCAACCTCGTCCCAGCCCTGGTCCAGCAAGTGGAGCCTCCTCCCTCCCGTTATGAACGCGGCCTTGTATACTGGTCACAAGGTGAGTTGCTCGGTTTCTTGGACATTGAGCGAGGGCCACAAGGTACTTGGGTGCAGCCATATTTCCACCCCGCGGCTGAATTAGACGATAATCTTTTGTCGGGTTTCCTTCTCGGCTTCTCACCCAGCCAAAGTTACCCGCTTTTTATCTGCGTTCGTTCTTACCAGGGAGGCCTCAGCCAATCACTCAAACAACTCGGGTTCGAGCCATGCAGCAACCAGGCGGTAATGGTTAAGCGCCTCGCCGCCCCAATCCGCCGTCAAGTCCGAGCAGAGATTCCGGCGCTCGACGGGACACAGCCCGAGCCATCGGCGCCTTTT
>JAUWDI010000122.1 GCA_030608865.1 Anaerolineales bacterium
ATGGACGGATACGAGTTGTGCCGCAGGATCAAACGCAGCGAAAAATTACGCCATATCCCCGTCGCCTTCCTCTCTGCGAAAGGACAGGAAGCTGAGATTCAGGCAGGTCTGGATGCTGGTGCAGAGGAGTACATTCTTAAGCCCTTTTCCTTGGACCAACTTGACCAGGCGGTCGCACGACTGCTGAACGCTTGATGTTTGGAAAACTTGGATGAAAGCCAGAGCGTTCTTCGCACGACCCCAACCCCTCTTCAGAAGATAGAAGGGGGTAATTTATTAGAAAATGTACTCTCACTCGCAGATCGCAGGCTGGGCCTGCAATCGCAGGCGTAGAGACGCAGCATGCTACGTCTCTACATGCTGTGTCTCTGTATGTAGGGTAAATTGTCGGTGAAGAATCATTCTTGACATCACCCCAGATCACGGCGAAATCCTCTCAAATAATGTTATACTGTTTATAGCATCTTGATAGTAGACGCACGGGGAGTCCAACCGGACTGAGAGGAGGGCTACGACCCTCGACCCGCAGAACCTGATCCGGATCATGCCGGCGTAGGGATGGCAGAACACGTTGCATCACCAACAACAGCCACTCCCTACCCAAGGAGTGGTTTTTCTATGCTGCAGCGCACGCTCATCCTCACAAACGGAGACATCCTGGATAGTTCCACGCTCAAGAAGCGCATTGAAACCTGGAGCCCTGAGCAGGTAATAGCCGCAGATGGCGGCAGCCGCCACGCGTTTACACTTGGACTAGAAATCGACCTTTTAGTGGGAGACCTCGACTCAATTGAAGCCGACCAGCGCGAGACCCTTCGGGCGCAAGGAACGCAATTCGAACACTTCAAAGCCGAGAAGGACGAGACAGACCTCGAATTAGCGCTGCTGCGCGCCGTCGCGCAAGGTGCAACTGAAATCGCTGTCATCGGCATTGTCGGCGATCGGCTGGATATGATCCTGGCGAACATTCATCTTCTGGCACTAGAGACTTTAAACCCAATACGTGCAGAACTCTGGCTCGGGCGCCAAACCGCCTGGCTTATTCGCCCTCCCGGAGAGGAGTTCGAGGGCAGCGCAGGCGATACGCTGAGCCTGATTCCAATAAGGGGGAACGCAACGGGTGTTACCACCACGGGATTGGCCTATCCGCTCCAAGGGGAGACGCTTATCTTCGGACGTGCCCGGGGTGTCAGCAACATGATGGAACAGGAAGTTTGCCGCGTGGATTTGGAAACGGGGATCTTGCTTGTGGTGCATACACAAGCGGCATAGCCCCTCTAGATCATTAGTTGACCACCTTTGTATCCCTTTGGTTCGGATGGAACCGGAGGTATTGGAGGACTACAGAACATGACTGTCGATCGCGAACGCACAGTGAATGTTTCCGTTCAGGTGCTGCCTCTGCATGAGGATGTGTACCGAATTGTTGATCGCGCCATCGGTGTCATCGCTGAGAGCGGCGTAAAATACGAGGTCGGCCCGATGGAGACCGTAATGGAGGGACAGCTAGACACCCTGCTTGAGGTCGCAAAACAGGCTCACCTGGCTTGTTTCGAAGGCGGTGCAGAAAAGGTGGTAACGCTGATCAAAATTGGCGATAGCACTACCGGGACATCCATCGAAGAGAAGGTCGCCAAATACCGCAGCCGTTGACCATGACCTTGGCATCAACCGTGGAGATCACCGCATATGAGCCGTAGAGATAAGGTTATCCAACCTCGAGCGACACGCTTCTGGCATGAGGCTCTTCCGCCACTCCTTCTCGTTTGCTTCGTTTTGCTCGTGTGGCAGACCGTCTCCGTTCGCAGTGGTCTCTCAGCCTTCATCCTTCCCTCGCCAATCCAGGTCGCACAAGCCACATTTGAAACCTGGGACATACTTCTTCCTGCGATCGGGACTACGATGGTGGAGACAGGCATAGGTTTGGGTATCGCTATCGTGTTCGGTGTGGTAATCGCCGGCGTGATGGACATCTCAAACTTGCTGCGCAGATCGCTCTATCCAATCCTTGTCGCTTCACAGACCGTGCAGATTCTGGCGATCGCGCCGTTGCTCATAATCTGGTTCGGTTTTGGGCTTCTACCGAAGGTCCTCGTCGTGATCCTGATCTGCTTCTTTCCGTTGGCAGTCAATACGGCCGATGGGCTCGCCTCAGCAGATCCAGACCTGGTCGCCCTGCTGCGTTCTATGGGAGCCAGTCGCAATCAAATCTGGCGCATGGTCCGGCTTCCCGCCGCGATGCCCTTATTCTTCTCCGGGCTGCGTATTGCCGTCACCTACAGCGTCGTCGGGGCGACGATCGCAGAATGGGTGGGTGGTTCGGCTGGACTCGGTCTTTACATGCTGCGGTCGAAGAATGCATTGGCTACAGACCAGGTATTTGCAGCCATCGTCGTGACCTCGGTCATCAGCATTGGTCTCTATACGCTGGTCTATGCCCTGGAGCGCGCCGTGCTTCCGTGGTACTACACCACCCAGCGCGAAGAACACTGGGAGGGTGCCGGTATTTATTGACCGCGCAGAAATATGAACCGGTTTGTTTATCTTTAGCAGGATATTGACTATGAGAATCTGGAATTTGACATCTCTAATAATCGTTCTCGCCCTCGCTCTTGCAGGTTGTGCAGGACAGAGTGAGATCCCCACCCTGCAGGATGTGACGTTAATGCTGGATTGGGTTCCGAACACAAACCACACAGGCATTTACGTTGCCCAAGCCAACGGCTACTTCAAGGAAGCGGGTCTGAACGTCACGATCATTGAGCCCGGTGAAGTCTATGCGGAACATGCCGTCGCTGCAGAGGCCGCCGACTTCGGGGTCAGCTTCCAAGAGCAGGTTACGCTCGCCCGCGCCGATGATGTGCCGATCGTGTCCATCGCCGCGATTATCCAGCATAACTCCTCCGGCTTCGCTTCACGTGCCGAGCTCGGTGCGCAGTCTCCCCGCGATTGGGAAGGCTTGCGCTATGGCTCGTTCGGCAGTCCATTTGAACCGCCGACGCTGCAAGTGCTCATGAACTGTGACGGGGGTGAATTTGATGCGCTAGAGATCGTCGACACAGGTTTTTCGGATCCTCTTGCGCTGCTCGACGAGGCCGTGACCGATCTTGCCTGGATTTTCTACGGCTGGCAAGGCATCCAGGCCGAGTACGAAGGCATTGATCTGCAGATCGTGATGATGGAGGATTGGTTCGATTGCATCCCGGATTACTATACTCCGGTCTTCATCGCCAGTGAAAAAACGATCCAGGAGCGCCCGCAAGCAGTGAGCGCCTTCCTTGAGGCGATTGATCGCGGTTATCGTTTTGCGATTGACAACCCCGACCAGGCCGCAGACATCCTGCTTGATGCCGTCCCGGAGCTGAACGAGGACATTGTTCACAGAAGCCAATCCTGGCTATCTCCCCGTTATCAAGCTGACGCCTCTCGCTGGGGAGAGCAGGACCTCCAGGTCTGGCAAGCATATTCTGAGTGGATGGTTGAGAATGGGATCCTCAGCGAATCCATTCATGCCGAAGACGCCTTCACCAACAAATTCCTTCCAGGGAGCCAGTGATCCGGTGCGCAAGTTAAGCGTCGAACTCTGCGGGGTTAGCAAGACCTTCCGCGCAGATGGTCAATCGGTTAGGTCTCTTGATGATATTACTTTGCGCATCGAGGAGGGCGAGTTTCTCACGCTGATCGGCCCCTCGGGGTGCGGGAAGAGTACACTTTTTAACCTGATCGTGGGGTTGTTAGAACCCGACGAAGGGGATATTTATCTCGACGGGGAAATCTGCCACGAACGAATCGGTCGAGTAAGCTACATGCCTCAGCGCGATCTTCTGCTCCCATGGCGGAACATCCTTGACAACGTGATCATCCCCCTTGAGCTCGCGGGGGTGCCGCGGGAAGAAGCGCGCGCCCGTGCGCAGTCTATGCTGCCTCTTTTCGGGCTCGATGATTTCGCGAACAGTTACCCCAGCGCTCTCTCGGGCGGTATGCGCCAGCGGGCCGCGCTGCAGCGCACGATGCTCGCCGAGAAAAAGATCCTACTCTTAGACGAGCCTTTCGGCGCCCTGGATGCGCTCACCCGCCGTGAGCTTCAGGGCTGGCTGCTCGAGGTTTGGCGTCGTTTCGGGCAAACCGTCATTTTTATCACGCATGATGTTGATGAAGCCATATACCTGGGCGA
>JAUWDI010000148.1 GCA_030608865.1 Anaerolineales bacterium
ATCTTTCTTCCATCTAAGAGGCGTGGAGAAGAGTGTTGCGAAGATCACCGCTACGTCGCCCCGAACCCACTCCGGCCAACCGAGAAGCGTGTCACCGTTCCACTCTGGTATGGATGTCTCCTCTTCCGTTGCCCGCGTCTCTAGCGCGGAACGTGTGTAATCACGATCGAAAGTAAGCGCGTTCCACGCCAGATCTTCATGGCCATCGACGATGATCACCCACGCCTCCACTCATCAACGAGGACGCGCCAGAAATCTTCGTCCTCGCCGGGTTGAAATGACCAATATGGCGTTATCCTGTCCACTAGCCCCGCATAGCGCTTTTTAATCGCCCCTGCCAACGCATCGGGTTTCTCTACTACCGCGAAGGTTGCCAGCATTTCATCATCCACCAGATCTGGCATCGCCTCCCACTCTCCCTGTCGAGCTAGAGACGAAAGTTCTTCGGCAGCATCATCCCAACCATGGAGTGACATCACCCGGCGGTAGGAGGGTGTGGATGCGTAAAATGCGATTTGCGAGCGTACAAATATCTCCTGCTGAGTGTTCGTCACGACAAATGTGGATGTTGAAAGCTGGATTTTGCCTTCATCTCGTTCCGCTCGCTTGGCACCCTCTGCGATCGCGGGGCGGACAACCTCGCGCAGGTAACGCTCCGTGTGCAGTGGGTGGATATGAAAACCATCGGCTACTTCACCGGTCAATCGACACAGGCCGGGGTTCACCCCTGCTAAATAGATCGGGATATCAGGATGCTCAATCGGTCCGGGGTTAAAGAATGGGGTCATCAAGGTGAGTTTGTAATATTCACCCCGATAGTCCAAGCGCCCATCCCCCTGCCATGCAGACCAAAAAGCACGCAAAGCTAGAACGAACTCGCGCAGCTTGCCTGCGGGCGACTCTGGCCAGGGCATTCCAAAACGCCGCTCGATATGCGGCTTGACTTGCGTCCCTAAACCCAGGATAAATCTTCCCTGCGAGGCAGCGGCCAAATCCCATGCAATATGCGCAACATTTGCCGGGCTGCGAGCGAAGGCGATCGCCACTGCTGTACCAAAACGCATCTCGTTCGTGTGCTCTGCCACCAGAGCCAGGGGGAGAAACGGATCATGCTGTGTCTCAGGTGACCAGAGGCCATCAAAGCACATTCCCTCCATGGCTGCGGCAATCGCCGGCACTTCCTTCAGCGATACCAGGGGAAGCGATACATCTAAATGAATTTTACGATTCATCTCATAGTCCCGGAGCGATCAAGATTGTTGTCTAGGAACTGGAGCTTGATAAAACAAACCCGTCTAGCAAAAAAACCACCAAAACTCTTTTCTTTTCCGGCCGGTACATTAAAGTTCATCAAACGAGGCGATAACGACACGCCAGTCATCTGGAATAGGGGTGGTTTTCCCTAGTTGGTAATCATATGCAACCAATGTTGCTTGCCCAACAGCCAGTTCATCTCCTGTTTGGGAGTCCTGTATAGAGTATTGAGTCTCTATACTTTTCTTCCCGAGACGTACAGTGCGAACCCCCACTTTAATGTCGCTCTCTAATTGGATCGGGCTTATGTAGCGGCAGTTCTGCTCCGCGAGGATGATCCCGATCGCGTCGTAATTTGATCCTTCCCATAAGCCGAGCGCCTTGATGTACTTCGTTCGCGCCTGTTCCATGTAGGTGAAGTGGCGGGCATTATTCACATGGCGTTGGGCATCAATATCCCCATAGCGGATCTCTATCGAATGAAAAAAGCGGTATTCTCCCATGTCACCTCATATACCGATAGGTCGAATAAATCCTACCCCAATCATTCCTGGTTTTTTCATACGCTATCCATCCGCTCCGCTCGTGGCCCGGCATTGATTAACCCCAGGTCACATCTCCACAGAGATCGGGCGGAAGTGGCTTGTCCCGGAAGGCTTCGAAGGCCACGCGCTCTGAGCCGACGGTCGTCGATTCCCCGTGCCCGGGGTGTAATCGGACCGAATCAGACCAGGTAAAGACCGTGTGGGCCAATGATTCGAGCGCCGTCGCCAGCGCCTCGGGTGTCTGCGTGTGTCCCGGCCCTCCAGGGAAGATCGCGTCCCCGGATATGGCACGATGAAACCCATCAGCTTCAATGAGCTTCAGGGCGACGCTTCCGGCCGTATGACCGGGAACGTGAACAACCTCGATTTGCGCATCCCCCAACTTAAAAATATCTCCTGGCGTTAATTTGTAATCAGCCTGGATTGAGAAGGCCTCCGCATCGGCTGGGTGAATCCCCGCTTTTACCCCCAGCGACTGCTTTACCGTGTGAAGTGCACCAACGTGATCCGAGTGTCCGTGGGTAAGCAAGAGTCTGGTGACGTTTGTGCTTCCTATCCAATCCAGAATCTTCTGCGCTTCATCACCGGGGTCTACTAATATCCCCTCACCCAACTCGGTCTCTACAAGAAGATAGCAGTTCGTCTGATATTCACCGACGGGCATAATCCTCAATTCAATCATTATCGGTCTCCAGGAGATTGCTCTGAATCCACTTTGTTGAAAAACAATACCCGGGAGAGCCACCGGGTATCCTGAATTCTTTAAGCGCTAGGTGCTCTTCACGCGTTTGTCGTTTCGGCCCCGTATAACTTGCGGTGGACTTCACTTAAGGCGCGGACCTGCTTCTCTGCATGGTATGAAGAACGAACCAGCGGTCCGCTTTCAACCCACCCGAAACCGATATCTTTGCCAAAGCGTTCAAATTCTTCGAACTCCTCCGGGGTGTAGTAGCGCTCTATCGGGAGATGCTCCTTCGTTGGTTGGAGGTACTGACCGATAGTGAGGATGTCAACATTCCAAGAGCGAAGGTCTTCCATGACAGCCTTGACCTCATCCATAGTCTCTCCCAACCCAACCATGATGCCCGACTTGGTGAGCACCTCCGGGTCTAAGCCCTTCGCATTGGTAAGTGTCGCCTGCGCCCACTCATAATGATCCTGTGGTTGAACTTGCTTAAAGAGCCGCGGTACAGTCTCTACATTGTGGTTGAGTATCTCGGGTCGGGATTCCATAACGATTTTCAGTGATTCAATTGAGCCTTTGAAGTCCGGAATGAGCACCTCAACGGAGCAACCCGACTGCAGTTCGCGGATTCTCTGGATAACCATCGCAAAAATGGGGGCTCCCCCGTCGGCGCGCTCATCGCGATTTACGCTAGTAATAACCGCGTGGCGTAGATCCATTGCCTGCACGGCGCGCGCAACTCGCTCGGGCTCGAGCCAGTCCAGCGGTGCGGGGCGCCCCGTTGTGATATCACAGAAGCCGCATGAGCGCGTACACACATCGCCCATAAGTAAAAACGTCGCCGTCCCGGCGCCCCAGCATTCCCCCATGTTTGGACAGCGTGCTTCTTCACAAACGGTGTGTAATGATTTGGAGCGCATCATGCCGCGCAGCCATTCGTAGGTCTCTCCTGATGGCGCGCTCACCTTAATCCATTCCGGCCGCCGCCGGGGCGGCCGACCCTGGTTGTGCTCCGATTTGACATCAACTTTCATTCCGTCATCCTTCGTGGCTATCTCGGACTTAAGTTCATTCTACCGCGAAACCCTGACCGGTCTATTTTCGCTCGCTTGGTAATAGAAAGAGCGCAAGTATACTCATC
>JAUWDI010000076.1 GCA_030608865.1 Anaerolineales bacterium
GCTTGAGGGGATGAATTGCCGGACGAGCAGGTCGGTTAGCAGCCAGATCCCGAACATGACATAGACAACGATGACAGCGCGTTTTGAGAGCTGCGCACGTAGCGCTCTCAGCTCTGGATCGGTATGAGCTAGTGGATCGGAACGAAAGATGTTTAACACTACCAGGTTTCCAGGGAACGCTTAGTTTTGACCTTTTTCGATATCAGGGATTCCTAGAATATTGTATCCCGAGTCGACAAACAGCACCTCACCTGTGACCTTGCTCGCCAGGTCGGAGGCGAGCCAGACAGCCGCACCGCCGATATCCTCGATGGTGATGTTCTTGCGCAGCGGGGCGAATCCAGAGAATTCCCGGTGCATGCGTTTAAACCCACTCACGCCGGCGGCGGATAGGGTGCGAATGGGTCCGGCCGAAATGGCATTTACGCGGATATCCCTGGGCCCGAGGTCGGCGGCGAGGTAGCGGGTGGTCGCCTCAAGAGCGGCCTTCGCTACCCCCATCACATTGTAATTCGGGACCACTTTTTGGCCGCCGTAATAGCTCAGGGTGAGCATCGAACCGCCTGGTTTCATCAGCGGCAAGGCGGCGCGTGCTAGAGCGATAAAGGAAAAAACACTGATGTCCATTGCCATATGGAAGCCGCTGCGGCTCGTCATATGGAAATCGCCTTTGAGGTCCTCGCGGTCAGCATAGGCGACGGCGTGCACGAGAACATCAATGCTCCCGAGTTTCTCGGCTGCCTTGGTGAAAACTGCCTCGATTTGCTTGTCGTCGGCAACGTCGCAGAGTTCGACGAAGTCTGAGCCTACCGATTCAGCAAGAGGACGCACTCGACGCTCAAGAGCCTCAGCGGCGTAGGAAAAGGCGAGTTGAGCGCCGTGCTCATGCATGGCCCGGGAGATTCCCCAAGCGATAGAGTGGTCGTTAGCTACCCCGAAAACCAGAGCGTTTTTACCATCCAGTAATTGCATCGTTAGATCTCCTTATAAGTGTGGATTGACCCTGAAGCGCCAGGGCATACTCTTCCACGGTTCGCTTACTTGATTTAAACCCACTCGTGGTCCAATTGTTACGCTATGTTCCGGGATGGCAACATCCCGCTCGATGAAAAGTGTGCTTTGCGGATGGCATAGGTCCAGACCATCAAAGCCCCGGTCGAGGGCGAATGCCTGACACAATTTCGCCGGTCCATCGGTTAACTCCGACTCCGGGCGTCCGGCTCTTCGCTGCCGGATAATTTCGTGTCCTTCAACCGGTTTCACACCTCGTAAAAGTACTGCAGCTGGGAAACCATCTCTCTCGGTAACGAAGTTCAACATCCAGTGCATGCCGTAGGTGAAGTAGACATAAGCATGACCTGGTGGACCCCACATCGAGTGATTGCGTTTTGTGCGACCTGAGCGGGCGTGGCACCCGTCGTCATCGGTGCTGATGTAGGCCTCGGTTTCGGTGATCAAACCGGCAATGCGCTGATCGCCCTCGAGTTTGACGAGGCGCTGTCCGAGCAACTCGCGAGCGACGGTCAATGTAGGACGATCGAAGAAGCTGCGTGCGATCACAGGATTGGATGTCATCATTGAAATACGGTTAAAAGAATCCCGGCGGCAGTTTCGTGGAACAGAAAGGTTGCTTAAAGAACGACCAAGATCGATACCCGAAATCCGATCCTGGAAGTTGCCATCAAATCGGCAGGAAGTTCACCCGGAGGGTGAATCGTGGCGGAACCGTGGATCCTTATTTATCATACGCTCGAGCCCTTCCTGCAAGCTGAAGCGCGGTCTGTACCCGAGTTTCTCTTTGGCGAGGTGGATGTCGGCACACATGCGTGAGGGTCCAGCATCCTGGTCTTCCTTGTAAATCCACTCCGACTTAATGCCAACGGCTTCCAGGACGGATTGCCCCAGGGATTGAATACTCGTCTCGGTTCCACTGCCGATGTTGATTACGGAGCGATTAATAGTAGGCGCGGAAGCGGCGGCGATCATAGCCGAAATGACATCGTCCAGATAGACGAAATCGCGTGTCTGTTCACCCTTCCCGTGAATGACCATTGATCCCCCATGGGAAACCTGGCGCAGGAAATGCGGTACGACTGGCGGGTGGGCTGCGGCGAGTGGCTGACCAGGACCGTAGGCGTTGAACACGCGTAGTGCGACGGTCTCTATGCCCCAGAGTGCACCGATCGTATGAACGTAATGCTCGGCGGCTAATTTTGATACAGCATAGGGGGACCCTGGGTTCGGGGGTGCACTCTCGACCAGGGGTTGTTGACCTTGATCGCCGTAAATCGCGCCGGAGGAGATCAATATTACTCTGCGGACTCCGACGTCGCGCATGGCCTCCATGACGCTGACGGTTCCGCCGACGTTGATAATGTTGTACTCGCGTGGGTAGAGGATCGATTCAGGGACGGATACTTTCGCGGCCAGATGGTAAACACAATCAATCTCCTGCAAAAGGGTCCAGAGTTTGGGGCGATCCGTCACATCTCCGCGAGTGAAGAGCACATCTGCGGAGAGACGTGACGGGTCCCCGGCTGAAAGGTCATCATAGCCACGAACCTGGTGCCCTTCGCGGGCTAATCGGTTGGCAAGTGCAGAGCCAAGGAATCCGGCGGCGCCGGTTACGAGGAAATTCATCGGTTTATGGGCTCCTGATCGTTTTTCCCGATCTGGAGGGAACGAGATTATAACATACCGGTGTTGACACCATTTCCTCGCTTGGTATCATGCCGCTATGCGTTCAGCGGTTGGTTTCAAAAAGTTCTGGCGCGTTATTATGCGCTGTGCACTTCTTTTTATGGTGACTCTGCTTCTGGGTGGAAGCGGTCTGAATGTTCGCGATGTTGTGGATAGGACCCGGCTCTTCACCCGATCGGTGGAGTTTAATTATATTGGCTGGACGATAGAGGCTTCCTTTGAGAAGCTCAGTCAACTCAGTCTTCACCCGGCAGCATACGCGGGTGAGGACGAGCGCGCGCAACTGGTCATTGATTATCTTGAGCTGGTGCGAAGCGCACAGCAGACCGAGAGGGAAGTACAGGAAGCGCTTGGGGATCCGAATGTGGATCAAACCAGCTCTGCCCTCCAGGAGAATTTGGTAAACCTGGAGAACATCCGCAACCAGGTGAACCAGCATGGACCACCCGCTGAGAGCATCCTTCAGGAGCAAGTAGCGATTGTGATTGCGGATATGGGATTGGAATTGGGGGGAGCGCCTTTCCCACCGGTCGTGTTCACCTTCGACCCGCTTCCAAATGCGCTCATCGTCTCGCCGCGCGAGGTCATTCGCCAGATCGCGAATATCACCCTCGATGTGGACCTGACGCTTGAAGGGAAAGTGAATCTCGAGGGTGGTATCGAAGAGAGTCTGGACGTCTCGGCGCTTGTCGTGCCCATCGGTGGAATGGGAACTTATCCAACCATGGTGCAGGAGACAACCAATCTGACGTGGATCGTTGAAGTGATCGCTCACGAGTGGATTCACAATTACCTGACCTTGCGCCCGCTGGGCATGAATTATTTCACGAACGAAGAGCTTCGAACCATGAACGAGACTACTGCATCGCTGATGGGTAAGGCGATCGGGTGGGAGGTAATCCGACGATACTATCCTTCAATGCTGCCGGATGAGATGGTCCCTACCTCAAGCGAGAGCGATGCGGAGCCTCCAGCTTTTGATTTTAGGGCGGAAATGCATGAGACACGTGTCCGCACCGACGCATTCTTGGAAGCGGGAGAGGTTGAGACTGCCGAGCGCTATATGGACGCCAGAAGGGAGTTCTTCTGGGAACACGGATATCGCATCCGACGCCTGAATCAGGCTTACTTCGCGTTCCATGGAGCCTACGCCGATGAACCCGGCGGGGCCGCAGGGGATGACCCTGTGGGTGAGGCTGTTCGCGCCCTCTGGAAGTATTCCCCTTCACCCGCGGACTTCCTGCGTAAGATGGCGTGGATGAACGACTACGCTGATTTATTGGCTGTGCTTGAAGGATTGACTACCACTCGCTGATCATGGCGGCGATCAACGCGGTCCGTTCTGCTAAACTTTCCGTCTCAATTTGTTCGTGTTGGGTGTGGGCGCCGGTTCCGATCGCGCCGAAACCATCCAGCACAGGAACCCCCAGTGCAGCGACGAAATTGGCGTCAGAACCGCCTCCGGTGCCCCCCTCTGAGACCGAGAGCCCCAGGTCGCGGGCGATGCCTTGTGCCCGTTGGAACGTTTTTATCATTCGTTCGTTGCGTTCCATGGGCTGCCGATTCCAACCGCCTTTCACCCTGATTTCCGCGCCCTCGAGGATAGGTTCGAGGGCGAGCATTGAGGCTAAGACCCGATCTCCCTCATCTTTTGTCTTGGCGCGCCCGTCAACCCGCAGCCAGCAGAGATCGGGGACGACGTTTGAGCGAGTGCCGCCTTCAATCACGCCGACATTTATCGTGGTCTCGGTTTTTTCATCGGCAAGCGCGGCGATCCCCGGAATTTGATGAGCCATCTCGAGGATGGCGTTTACTCCATCATTGATGTTGCTGCCTGCGTGTGCGGCCTTGCCTATCGCTTCAACCCTGAAAGCGAGCGTACCTTTCCTCCAGGTTTTCAAGCCGCCGTCTGGCAGGGCCGGTTCGAGACAGAGGACGAGTTCATGATCTTGCGCCATCTGTTCGATGAGCGCTCGTGACGTGCGGCTTCCAGTTTCTTCATCGGAGGTGCACAGTAAAGTCAGCTTGTCCTGCCTTAATTTCTCGTTCTGACGCAGGATCTCGATCGCGGTGAGCGCCATGGCAATGCTGGCTTTCATGTCCAGCACCCCCGGTCCGAAAAGGTGTTTGTCACGTTTCACAAAGGGCATGTTCTCCAGAGTGCCGAGAGGATGAACCGTGTCGAGGTGCACCATGAGTAGCAATCCTCCTTGACCCTCGCCCCAGGTGCCAATCCGATGATCGCCTGCATTCGTTTGGGGTTCGTTGCGGACTTGGGCGCCGCGCGCTTCCATCTCAGCGGCAACAAAACGCCCGAGTTCGTCGACAGCCGATTTTGAGGTTGTTGGAGATTCGATTAGAACGAGGCTCTCGATTAAAGCTACAAGCTTTGGCATGTGCACTTCAAACTGGGTGATCGGTAATGGAGCCATGGAAGTCCTTTGTGGTGTTCCCTAAGATGTTTGTTGTTTTCTAATCGTTGTCGAACGGGCAGATGTCAGCTGCAAGGTAGGTGCTGTTGGCGTAGCCATAGTAAAGCGGCTCGAGTATGCCATCAGGGTTAGAGAGGGCGTAACTTTGCGCGGCCAAGCATGCTTCTCTTAGATTCCCTTCGATCTGGTAAGTTTCCCAGAATCTCTCCGTCAAGCCAACGTAGGCGTGGTGAGGGGCTTCGGGCGGATAGGCGGCGCGAAGGAAATCTATCCCAGCTCCGGCGTTCGCTGTATTCCCATTACGAACATCGATGACGATCTGGCGAAAGGCAGCATAAGCGCGGAGTGCTGCTCTTCCGTCCTCGCC
>JAUWDI010000142.1 GCA_030608865.1 Anaerolineales bacterium
GACAACAAGATGTTTAGCCTAGAGGATCGAATCCTCGTAGCAGTCTCAGGCGGGAAAGACTCACTGGTTCTCTGGGACGTGCTATCCCGGTTGGGCTATCAAGTTGACGGACTCTACATCGGGTTAGGGATCGACGGCGGCAACGGCTACTCGGTCGAATCCAGACGGTTAACCGAGAGTTTCGCTGCCGAGCACAAGCTGAATCTGATCACCTATGATATCGAAGAGCATGAAGGGTTGGATATCCCAACAGCAGCGTCCATGACGCGCCGAGGCCGGGAAAGGCCATGCTCTATTTGTGGGCTCTCCAAACGACATATTATGAACCGCGTCGCCATCGAAAATGACTACGACGTTCTGGTGACCGGACATAATTTGGATGATGAAGCTGCTGTCCTCTTCGGAAATACCTTAAACTGGCTAACGGCATACCTACAACGTCAGGGACCGGTTCTTCCGAATCGCTCGGGTCTCGTCAAAAAAGCAAAACCATTCTTCCGTTTTTATGAGCGCGAAACAGCAGCTTATGCCCTGTTACGGGGAATCGAATACATGTATGATGAGTGTCCTCATGCTGTCGGCGCAAAAAGCATCTACTACAAAGAACTGCTTAACCAGCTTGAGGCGGACCGGCGAGGAGCAAAGCTATCTTTTTACTTATCCTTTTTGAGGGCGAAGGAAACGATGGTTTTTTATTCGGGGGGTGACGATGTGGAGCGGATGCTCCACCCATGTACATCATGCGGACAACCGACATCGACTCCCGATCTCTGCACGTTCTGTCGAACATGGAAAGAAGTCCGTGACAGGAGGGAAACGATGCTAGAACAAGGGATTGAATTATGACGGAAGCTTCAGATTTAGACGGCCTCACAATTCTCGGAGGAATAGTTGAACCGGACCGGAAACTCGAGACGTTCCCTAATCATCATCCTGATCGTCCATACGTAGTGCGTTTTGAGACGGATGAATTCACTTGCATCTGTCCGGCTACCGGGCAACCTGACTTTGCCCACATAACCATTGAATATATCCCCGCGGAGAAGATTCTCGAGTCAAAATCGTTCAAACTTTACTTGTGGTCCTTCCGCAATGAAGGGGTATTCCACGAGCATGTTTCGAATCTGATCCTGGATGACCTGGTAAAAGCGCTCGAGCCACGCTGGTGCCGGGTTTCAGGCAGGTTCAACGTCCGCGGTGGCATCGTGATTACAGTCGAGGCGGAACACGGCGAAAGAGAAGAATAACTGGATGATCAGTTATCGTTGGTACCACGTTGTCCTCTCTGTTTTTGTCACAACACTCATTGTGTCGAATATCATCGCCGTGAAGATTGTCACCATCTTCGGACTCATACTTCCAGCCGCGGTGATTTTGTTTCCGGTGGCCTATATTATTGGCGATGTGCTCACCGAGGTATATGGGTATGGACGAGCACGTCAAGCGATCTGGATCGCCTTCGGTTGCAATCTTTTAGCTGTCGCTGCGTTCTGGATTGCGGGGCTCCTACCACCCGCATCGAGCTGGACCCTCGGAACGCTCAACGGACCAGAGGAGGCGGCACAAGCGTTCCAAGCGATACTCGGATTCACCCCCCGGCTGCTGTTTGCATCCTTCATCGCTTATCTGGTCGGTGAGTTCGTAAATGCTTTCATTCTGGCGAAGATGAAGATCCTCACGCAGGGTCGATATCTCTGGACGCGAACGATCGGTTCTACTTTGATCGCGCAAGGCATAGATTCTCTTCTTTTCATCACAATCGCCTTCTATGGTGTGCTTCCCTCATCGGTCCTTGTCTCCGCCATTCTGGCTCAGTGGCTCGTTAAAAGCGCCTACGAGGTACTTGCAACCCCGTTGACATATCTGGTTGTGAACAATCTAAAGCGCGCCGAGAACATTGACACGTTCGACACCAACACTGACTTCAGCCCACTTCACTTGGATTGACCCATCGATTGATAAGGGACTAGCGAAAGCTACTTATAGGACAGGCTCCTAATAATAGATCGGTGGGGTCAGCCCGTGGGTCGGCCCGCCGCTATCAAGCAAACGATTCCCCTGACCTCCCGCAGGTTTGAAACCTGCGGGAGGTTTAAGATTTCCATGCAGGTATCAAGGCGCAAGCTGCACCTGCGGCCGGAAGCAGAGATTCCGCACTCCACAAATTGGTCTCAGTCGGAGTATGGCTTGTAATAAATGTGGCGAACCGTTGGTTCGCCACATTCGGATTCTACTCAACCTGGTCCTTGGTTCCCTTGTAATATATGCCCTTTCTCAAAGAACGCCCTGGCCTCTTTCAAGTTTATGCGGTTTCGAGGTAATACTCGACTTCCCAATCCATAACACGGGTGCGATATTCATCCCACTCCGCCTGTTTCGCCCGAGTGAAGGCTGTGTAGGCTTCCTCACCAAGTGTATCTTTAATGACGGAATCACCATCTAGCTCTTGAAGCGCCTCCGCTAACGATCCAGGGAGTTGGCTGATGCCTATTTTCTGAAGCTCACGCTCCTCCATCTCGTAAATATTGAGATTATTCACTGGCGGTGGACACGGCAGGTCTCGATCAATACCATCTAAGCCTGCGGCAAGCATCGCCGCGAATGCGAGGTAAGGGTTGCAGGAAGGGTCAGGGAACCTCAGTTCAACACGGATCGAGGTTTCCCGTCCTTCTGAATAGCTTGGTATGCGGATCATCGCCGAACGATTAATTTGCGCCCAGCACACATACACCGGCGCCTCATATCCCGGCACAATCCGTTTGTAGGAGTTGACCGTTGGGGCGACGATTGCGGCTAAAGCCCGTGCGTGTTCGATCTGGCCGGCGATGAACCCATAAGCCATCGAAGAAAGATAATGCTCGTCCTCAGCGTCAAAGAATAGGTTTTTACCCTCCAAATCGAAAATCGACTGATGAGTGTGCATCCCGGAGCCGTTGATTCCAAAGATCGGCTTGGGCATAAATGTCGCAATCAACCCTTCCTGCGCCGCTAAAGCGCGAATTGTGTATTTCAAAGTCACCACATTATCAGCGGCCTTTAAGGCGTCGGAAAAGCGAAAATCAATCTCGTGCTGCCCGAGCGCAACCTCATGGTGACCCATTTCGATCTCTAATCCCATGCTCGCAAGGGCCGCCATCAGCGACGCTCGAACCTGCTGGGCCTCATCACTCGCGGAGAAGTCGAAGTATCCGCCAACATCATGAGGAACAGGGTGAATCGCATCCGGTCCGTTTCTACGCAGCAGGAAGAATTCAGGTTCTGGTCCGATGTTGAACTGCCAACCCCGTTCTGAGACCCGCGCCAGGGTACGCTTCAGCACCCCGCGTGGATCCCCAGGAAACGGTGTTCCATTGGGCAAGTAAATATCACAGAATATCCTCGCCCTTTTTCGTTCCGACTGAGACCACGGAAGAATGCAGTACGTGCTGACGTCCGGCATCAGGCGCATATCGCTTTCTTGGATCCGCGCAAACCCTTCTACAGAGGATCCATCGAACCAGATCCCCTCCTCAATCGCAACTTCTAGTCGATTGACGGGAATGTCTAAACTCTTGACGACGCCAGTGACATCTGTGAACTGTAAACAGATGAACTTCACCTCGTCTTCTTGTGCACGTTTGATGATTTCTGTAGACATTGAACTACCTCCTAATGGTTATGCGATGGCCGGATAAAGAAAAAGACACGCAGGGCGTGCCTTGGTTTCAACCCGACAT
>JAUWDI010000129.1 GCA_030608865.1 Anaerolineales bacterium
CAAACGAGCATATAACTGGGAAGGAGACATTTCCGTTCCGTCGAGGTACATTTCCTTACCACCATCCCAGATCGAATAGGATAACGCGACTTTTATGTCATATTGATCGATTAAATTTTGGGGAATATAAGCTGTGCTATCCGTAATAATGGCAATTTTCGACATACGCTTCTCTCCTGGGTCTATGACAGCAGCAATTGCTGCTCTAAAAGTGGTTAACCCCGAAAGCATCGAGAGGTTGCGGTTGGCTGTAATCTATCCTCGGGATTTTACCCACGCCAGGAGCCGATCCAACGGCCGTGGTTTCACGATCGAGAGGGCTTCCGCCCAAGCACGTTGCGCTGTTCCCACGCCAAATCTGCGGAAGGCTAACTGGTCTGGTAGACCACATCTCCCCTGATCTCAAGCAGATCAGCGATCGTTTCAAGGGTTTCCGCGATCTCATGATTCTTCAACCTGAATTCTCCATTAAGGTGCTTGTTCCGCCAGGACTTGCACGATTTTCCACGTCGTTCCGTCACCCATCATCCCAATCCCAATAAAATGGAAACCGGGGTTGAGAAGCACAGAGCGCGTATCGGGATCATCAAACCATTCATCGATGGTGATCTCACCCAGACGATCAAGCGGCTCGTTTGCAGCATAGACTAGTTCCGCCACGCGACCGTGATACCCCTTATCGATGAGCATGCGTTCAACCAGAATCTCCCCTGTCTCAGGGTCTTCGTGGCTAAGATATGCATGTACTGCCATATCGATGGCTCTCTTGTTCGCAATTTCGGTGAGTGCAATCTGACGAACAAGAGGCGGCCAGCCCTCCAGCGCTCGACGGACATTGATCGCTGAGAGAAGAGCATCCGTGGTTGACGAAATTGCGGTATCAAGATCCCCCGTTTGCGTAGGCCTGACTGTGGATAGCGCGTCTTCCCCCGTGCCTTTGAGGGAGTCTGATGATTGACTATCTTGAGGGGCACGCAGGGTAACTTGAAGCGGTCTGTAGGGGCGAGCAGGTGTTTGCTGAGTCGTAAATTGCTCTTTCTCTAGAGTTTGGTCTGTGAATTGACACGCACTTCCCAACAGAAAGAGCAACATCATCAGAAGAAAAGATAAGGCCCTGTTTTTCATCACCTCACCTAGAATTTGCTGATTATACTCTCCACGCTGGATCCCCGTGTTAAGCATTCATGTTGATGTAGATCAAGAATATACATATTCGGAGCGGGTTCAGCCTCCTGGGGCCTTTGTGAATCGTTGCTTCCACGGCGTCCTTGTGCTAAGCTTTGATACACGTAAGGAATCATTTAGATAGCTGGAAAGAACATTGTCTAATCTTAAACCGATCATTGTATATATTATCGACCGCCACCCCCTTGAAGTCTCTGAAACGGGACCATTTTTTCGCTGGCTTCGTTTCGATAATGATTTTAAACGAGAGCTAGAGGACCTCATCGGTCCATATGATCCAGATAAACTCAGTGTTTTAATCGATGAAAAACCTGCGGGAAGCAGATGGCGCACGCTCCTCGATCACCTGCTTCGTGAACAGGTCGAGCTTGTTGTAACCCACCTCGCTCCGCTCTCTCCTGCACAACGCCAACAACTCATCGGAGTTTGTGCCCAAGTCGGCGCGCAGTTGATCACTCCCAGCGACGCAGGACGTAATCGGGAAAACGGCAAAGAAAAGTAACGATCGTTCTCCAAAAGATCAATCGAATCTAGGGACAGTTGTGGCACACGAATACGTTGGCAACTTGCATTCACATACACGCTATTCTGATGGGCATGGCAGCCATGAGGACATCGCCCTCGCGGCTATCGAGGCCGGTCTCGATTTTGTCGTCGTCACGGACCACAATGTCTGGGTCGATGGGATGGATGGATACCGCTACCTTGACCGTCAGCGAGTTCTCCTATTGACGGGAGAGGAGATCCACGACCAGGCACGAGAACCTCAAAAGAACCACTTATTGGTCTACGAAACACACTGCGAACTCGCTCCCCGCGCCTTTGATCCACAGGGATTGGTGGACGCTGTCACCCAGGAGGGGGGGCTATCTTTTATCGCCCACCCGGCCGACCCTGCCGCGCCTGCGTTCAATGAAGATGATCTCTCCTGGGTTGATTGGGACGTGGCCGGTTTCACCGGATTGGAATTATGGAACTTCATGAGCGAATTCAAAGGGCTCCTGACCTCTATGCCTCGCTCGATCTGGTATGCATACAATCCTACATTGATCGCCTCCGGACCTTACCCGGGCGTTCTCGAACGCTGGGATCGCCTACTCGCTTCTGGTAAGAAGATCGTCGCCATTGGGGGAACAGATGCCCATGCCATGCCCGTAAGTCTAGGCCCATTCAAGCGTACAATCTTCCCCTATGAATTCCTCTTCAGGACAGTTAATACGCACGTTCTCCTGCGAGAACCCCTGACAGGAGATTTCGAGATCGACCGTAGACGCTTGTTTCACGCCATTCGCGAGGGTCATTGCTTCGTAGGATATGACCTCCCCTCCTCAACTCGTGGTTTTCGTTTTACCGCCCAAGGAGAAAAAGGCGAGTTCGAAATGGGCGACACGACTGAGATTCGCTTTGGTATCACGCTGAAGATCAGCGTCCCGAAACGGGCGGAGATCCGCTTGTTGCGTGATGGCGAGGAAATTCACCGCTGGGACTCCCAGGAGACCGCAGTGCACACGGTTAACCAGCCAGGGGTGTACCGCGCCGAAGTTTACCTTCGATACAAGGGCAAGTTGCGCGGCTGGATCTTCAGCAACCCTATCTACATCACCTCCAAATAACCTCCGTCAAAGCTTTTTAAGCCTGTATGTCAGGCGACCAGGATCCGCGCGCATGATATAATTATCAGCACATATGTTCGCTTCCCACGAGACCGCCGATGAATGAATTTCTACTGCATGCGCCCTACCAGCCGACCGGTGACCAGCCGGAGGCGATCGAACAACTCCTGCAAGGTTTGGAGCGCGGCGACAAGCATCAGGTGCTCCTCGGCGCGACAGGGACGGGAAAAACCTTCGCTATTGCCAATATTATCGCCAGAACACAGCGCCCTGCCCTGATCTTAGCCCATAATAAAACCCTGGCCGCCCAACTGTATGCGGAGTTTAAATCGTTCTTTCCGGAGAATGCTGTCGAGTACTTCGTCTCCTACTACGACTACTACCAACCCGAGGCTTATGTACCCAAGCATGACCTCTATATCGAAAAAGAAACACATATCAACGAGGAGATAGACCGCCTCAGGCTCAGCACAACAGCCTCTGTCGTCTCGCGCCGAGATGTAATTGTCGTGGCTTCCGTTTCCTGTATTTACGGCATCGGAAACCCGGAGGCATACGGTCAGATCGTCATCAATCTGGAAGTGGGATCTCGCTATCGCCGCGATGCGCTCTTGCGCCAGCTTGTTGAAAGCCATTACGAACGCAACGATATGGAACTGAAGCCCGGAGTATTCCGGGTGCGCGGAGACACCCTTGAGATTCTCCCAGCGTATGAGGAACTGGGCTTGCGGCTGAGCTTTTTCGGAGACGAACTCGAGCGCATCACCCGCTTTGCCCCGCTCACCGGTGAACTCCTGCGCGATCTCCCCGAAGCTAGCGTCTTCCCCGCAAAGCACTTCATCACAGATAGCGAGAAGTTAGAGGCTGCAATTAGAGACATTGAGGTCGAGCTGCAAGATCAATTGGCTCATCTAAGATCAAACGAGAAACTGCTTGAAGCCCAGCGTCTCGAACAGCGCACTTTGTACGATCTCGAGATGCTGCGAGAGGTGGGCTACTGCTCCGGTATCGAAAACTACTCCCGCCATCTCGACCAACGCTCGGCGGGATCACCGCCATGGACGTTGATCGATTACTTCCCCCCGGATTTCCTCTTCATCATCGATGAAGGTCATATGACCATCCCTCAGGTGCGGGGGATGTTCGCCGGTGACTT
>JAUWDI010000037.1 GCA_030608865.1 Anaerolineales bacterium
CATTAATGCTTTCCCGGGAACGCGCTAGATAAAAAGGGCAGATATCGATCAATGAGCAGCGCTCGCATTGTGGGGAACGGGCATGGCAAATCTCGCGCCCATGACGGATAAGGTTGAGATGAACATCATAATACATCGCAGGATCGAAAAGTGCTGCAAGATGGTTGTGTGCTTGCTCGGCGGAAATATTGTCGGGGCGTAAACCCAGACGCCCTGTCAGGCGGTATATGTGTGTGTCTACGGGGAAAGCCGGTTTACCGAGTGAGAAGAGCAGCACAATAGCCGCGGTCTTTGGGCCGACTCCTTTGAAGCGAAGTAGCCATTCCTTCGCCTGTTCAAGCGGTAGATCTTCCAGGAAGTCCAGACTGAGATCGCCGTGTTCTTCGGTAATCTGCTGTAGGGCGAGCTGGATCCGAGGTCCTTTTTGATTGGCAAGACCCGCGGAGCGAATGGCTGCAATAACGCCGGTCGGCTCCGCGTCTCGCACTTCCTCCCAAGTAACGAAGCTCTTCCGCAAGGCTTCGAAAGCGCGGTCGCGATTTGTGTCGGTTGTGTTTTGAGAGAGGATTGTGGAGACTAACTCGTCGAGCGGTGGTAATCGATTGCGCCAGACCGGCTGGCCATATGTCTCCAGTAGAACAGAGCGCACTTCGATCGCACGTTTCTTCGGTGATTTCACCTCGCGATTATACCCCCGCGAACTATTGCCCAACTCGTGTCTTGTAACCCTGTGGATGGGATCTGTGCCATTCCCAAGAGCTGGCGATGATCTGCTCGAGCTCGGGGTACTTTGGCGACCAACCGAGTTCGCGCTGGATTTTCTCGGAGCTTGCCACGAGTCGGGGGGCATCGCCAGGCCGTCGGGGAGCATCAAGGGTCGAGATCTCGTGTTCTGTAATATGCCGGGATACTTCGATGACCTCACGGACGGAGTAGCCGGCCCCGTTCCCAAGGTTGTACACTAAACGGCCCTGGTCATCGAGTGCCGCTAAGCAGAGCAAGTGAGCATCGATGAGATCGGCGATGTGGATGTAATCTCGGATGCAAGTGCCATCTGGTGTTGGGTAGTCATTGCCAAAGATTTTGATTTCAGCCCGCTGGCCAAGGGCGACCTGCAGGACAAGTGGGATGAGATGGCTTTCGGGTTGATGCGCCTCGCCACGATCGGGAAGAGCGCCAGCGGCGTTGAAGTAGCGCAGCGCGGCATAGCGCAAGCCGTGTATCTGGTGATACCACTCGAGAGTCTGCTCGATCATCAGCTTGGTTTGACCGTATACGTTTGATGGACCAAGGGGCGACTCTTCCGAGAGGGGTTGGTCGCTCGAGGCATATACCGCTGCCGTAGAAGAGAGCACGAAACGCTTAACGTTGGCGCGAATACAGGCTTCGATCAAGCCCACCGAGAGCACAAGATTATTGCGGAAATATTTTCCGGGGTTCGTCATGCTCTCGCCCGCTTCAATAAAGGCGGAGAAATGCATCACCGCGTCGTATTGTTCCGCGTTTAGTGCAGCATCAAGCGCGGCACGGTCGCCGAGGTCGGCTTGGATAAACCGGGCCTCGTGCGGGATGGCTTCACGATGTCCTGTAACCAGGGAGTCGAAAACGGTCACCGAATGTCCAGCCTGTAATAAAGTTGAGGCGGCAGCAGATCCAATGTAACCCGCGCCTCCCGTCAAGAAGATGTTCATCTCTAAATCTCCAGTGAAGTTAAGAATGGGTGTGCATCGTAGCGAGAGAACCTGAACACATTGTTCTCTATATCTTGAAAAACTTCAACCATCAAGAATTTCCAATTGCGCCATTGAGGCGTCAAGGTGCTTGGTTCCAATCTCCTCAAACTCGATGCTAACCTCCTCATCATCGTGGTCGATCCGCGTGGACATGACGATGCCCTCGCCGAAGACTTTGTGCCGAACACGCATCCCTGATTTAAATTGAGGCTCGAGCGGGATTTTTGGGGTCAGATCCCAGGTCGTCTTCTGTTTATAGGATGTCTGTTCCCAGCTCTGGGAGCCAAGAAGATCGCCGTCCAAGAGCCCTGGTGGAATGTTGTGCAAGAAGCGTGAGGGTTCGCTCAACGTGGAAGGGCCAGCGATGCGGCGGCGAAATGTACGCAGGAGGTACAAGCGATCTTTTGTGCGTGTTACACCAACGTAAAGCAGGCGCCTTTCCTCTGCCATGGCTTCCGGGTCATCGAAGGAGCGTTGGTGAGGTAAGACACCATCGTTCAGCCCGATAATGATCACTACCGGGAATTCCAACCCCTTTGCGGCGTGCAGGGTTAGCAGGGTAGGTGCGTTCTGTTCCTCAGACAAGGTGTCCTGGTCGGAGATGAGGGCGATGCTTTCGAGGAAAGATGCCAGGTCGACGTCTTCAAAATCATAGGCCACCCGCCGCAGTTCCTGAATGTTCTCCCAACGGGCTTCGCCTTCTTCGGTTCCGTCGTCGATGTATGCCCGGTAGCTGGTCTCTTCGAGGATGAGATCGATGAGAGAGACAAGGCCGCTGTTCTCTTTCATCTCGATCCAACGAAGCCAGGATTCAGCGAAGCTGATCAGCGCGCGTCGGGCACGCGGGTTGAAAATATCCATCAAGGCAGGATCTTTGTCGCGGGCAAGAGCGAACAGGATCTCCGCCGGATCGACATCGCGCTTCTGGGAACTCTCGAGCAAGAGCTCGACGGTTTTTGCGCCGATGCCGCGCGGAGGTGTGTTTAGCGCCCGCAGCAGGCTGACGCGATCGACGGGGTTGTGAATCAAACGTAAGTATGCGATCAGATCCTTGATCTCTCGACGGCCATAGAAGCGCTGTGCGCCAACGATGCGGTAAGACAGGCCGGCGCGCAGGAATGCTTCCTCCAGGGCTCGGGATTGAGCATTTGTGCGGTACATCACGGCGCAATCTCCGGGATCAACCTCGCCAGCAAGGGTCAGGGTTGCGATGATCTCCACTGCGAAATCGGCCTCATCGTTTTCGTTGTAGGATTCGTGAAGGACAACGGGGGTCCCGGAGCCCCGATCTGTAAATAGCAGCTTCCGCTGACGACCAGGGTTGCGGTCAATCACCGCGGTGGCAACATCCAAAACGGTCTGGGTGGATCTATAGTTTTGCTCGAGGAGGATCGTGCGCGCTTGAGGGTAGTCCTCTTGAAAGCGATGCACATTGCGGTAATCGGCCCCTCGCCAGCGGTAGATAGACTGGTCAGGATCGCCGACGACGAACAGATCTGGATTTTCCCCCGCCAACAGGCGCAGCAACGAATATTGCGCGGTGTTGGTATCCTGAAACTCATCAACGAGGAGGTGTTGGAAACGTCGCCGGTAGGCGCTTCGTAGATCATCGTGATCTCGCAGCAGGCGATAAACCCAGAAAAGCAGATCGTCGAAATCTAGAGCGTTATTCGCCAGCAAAGCCTGTTGGTAGCGCTCATACACCAGGCGCACGACTTCGTTTGCGTATGTATCGGTGTTGAAGTCTTCCAGCTCGATCAGTTCATTTTTTGCTTTTGAGATTGCATTCAGAATACGCCCCGGCCGCGTCTGTTTAGGATCAAGTCGCAAATCCTTAATTGCCTCTCGAACCAGGGACTGTTGATCGGAGTCATCATAGATCACATAGTCGCGCGTTAGCGGCAGATAATCGGCTTCCTGGCGGATGATGCGTGCACAAAGAGCATGGAAGGTGCCCAGGTTCGGCAATCCGCCCCCTGCATTCGTGTCATGTGCAAGCAGTTCCTGCACCCGTTTGCTCATCTCTTTGGCGGCCTTGTTTGTGAAGGTGACGGCGACAATCGACCGCGGTACTACCCCCATTGCAGTGATGAGCTGGACCACGCGGTGGGTTAGGACGCGCGTCTTCCCGGAACCTGGTCCAGCAAGCACCAGAACCGGCCCGAGGGGAGCGGTGACCGCTTCAATTTGGGATGAGTTTAAATTAGCGGACAGGTCCATTATGAGTTTTGACCTTTGTGGTTGCCTGGTCGGCTGAATACATTAAGTGATGTTATCAAATTTAAAAGGGCCGATGTCGAGCGTGTCAGAGCTATCGAGAAGGCCGGTGAGAGGCGTATCAGGGAGCGGCAGAACTCGACTATCCGCAAAGTAGGGAAAATCAAAATGAACCGCGTCCCCGGCGGATTTTCCGGGAATGGGCATGAGCCGTGCTGTGAGTGGCTTGGTGTGGCGTAGGCCGATTGCGCCGAGGTCGAGAAGAAGCCCGGTTAATGCTTCTGTGCTCGCATCTCCCGGAAGTGGGATGGTGTCTAGACCGGTTCCGCAAAGAGTGGAGTAGAGCAGTAAATCGGCGATCGTAAGGATCCCTTCACTGGCGCGCGCAGCTAGGACGGTATCCTCCAGAACAGGAAGGAAGAGTCCACAAAAGCCCGCGCGTTGGAATTGGGCGCTATCAAGGCAGTCGGTCAAGAAGGCTGCCGCTGCTGCGCTGCCAGAATGTCCGAAAGCGGATGCTCCGATTATCTCGAGCGCCGTGCCGATCGAGCGTTGTGATTCGGGATATGGGGCGAAGGAGAAATCGACTCCAAGGAAGCGAAAATCATGATCGCTGGCGATGGCATCGGTGACCCGGACGAGGTTTGCTGCATGCGTCTCGATTGCCGCAACCAGTTGTTTCTTCGCCGATTGGGGCGAATCCGCGTCTTTGACAACGCTGACGGCGAGATCGGCTGATTCGGTAGCGATCGCAAGTGAGGGCGGTCCGCCGCGGTGATACGCTGCGGGGAAGAAAGGGACGCCTGAGGGTACATTGACCAGCGCGGCGAAGCGTAAGTTCCCAAAACCGTCGTCGCCTATGGTTGATATCTCCTGGATGGCTCGAGCACACGCCCGCGCCGCCGTGAGCGATAACCCGACTGTTGGATCCGCATAGAGTCCGGAGGAGAAGACCGTATCCGTTGCCGCCAACAATTTTGGCAGTATACGAAAACCATCCGGCTCATCGGGCAGGGCGGGCCCTATCGCCGCATAATCGATGCCCTGAATGAATATTTCAGCTTCAAGCCGGCGAGCCAGGTCTGGTCGATCGGCAGGTGCAACCGGGGTTGACATCTCTGAAGGCGGCGGCGTAGCAATGCGTAGAGTCTGAACATCAAAGCCTGTGTCCTGAAGCGCCGATCGACAATCTTTCAGGCAGTGGGCTGTTTTAGCGATGAAATCGGTATCGATTGGCCAACCCGGATCGATGAAGCCGGTGATCGCGCGAATCTTCATTCTTTTCCTCGGATTCGGGCAATTTCGAACAGGATAACCGCAGCGGCGACAGAGGCGTTCAATGACTCGGTCGAATCTTGCATGGGAATGTGTGTGCTGCCTTTAGCGATGGAGCGAAGTTCATCGCTGGGGCCGTGGGCTTCGCTCCCGATCACGATCGCGGAAGGCTTGCCCCAATCCACATCGTAGTATGGAAGCCCCAAGCCAACTTCAGCGACCCAAACATCCATTCCGCGAAGGTGGTTTTCGATCTCAGAAGTTTGCTCTTGGATAATGGGGATGTGGAAATGTGCTCCCATGGCGCCGCGCACAACTTTGGGGTTAAAGGGGTCAACTGTGCCCGGGTTGAGGAAAACGGCTTCGACGCCCGCTGCTTGCGCAGTGCGCAAGATCGTTCCGAGATTGCCGGGATCGGAAACTCGGTCTGCGACAAGCGCCAGGCTAAGATTGGCAGGAGGTGTAGAGGAGGGAAAGGGAAGAACCGCAAGAAGCCCTTGTGGGGATTCTGTGTCGGAACAGGCCTTCATAACCCGCTCAGAGACTTCTTCGGCCTCTGCTCCTAGATGGATCAACGCATCTATTAGACGCGGGTTATCTTGCTTGAATGCGTCCGTGTATAAAACGAGTTTTGCGGGTGAGCGGGAGGAAACAACCTCGTTTGCTAATCGAGTGCCCTCAATGATAAAGAGGCCTTCACGCTTGCGGGCGCGCCGCTTACTTTGCAGTGCTCGCACCCACTGCACGCGTTGATTGGACGTTGATGTAATCATTGCGCGGCGCCGTGGATTAAGCAGAATGTTCGCCCTTGGGGTAGCGTCTGCTGCAATACCTGCGTTGTCATACAGCACTCCAGGCAGTTCTATATTGTTCCCCTCCGTTTGATTGTATCACTCCGCCCGGAGCTGAACCTCCGGGCTTAACACGTAGCTAACCTCCCGCAGGTTTCGAACCTGCGGGAGGTTTAAGTGAGGATCTCATTTCTAACAGTGGCGCCATCAAAAGAATCGTCACAGGGATTTCTCGCTTCGCTCGAAATGACATTTAGTGGTGTGGAGCCCTTCCGGCAACTGAGGTATCCGCACTTATGGTACGTTTCCAACCTTTTTGAGGTAAACAAAAAGAGACGCGTATGCGTCCCTTATATGAACGAGATTGAAGTTGTTCGCTACCCTTTGGCCGCAGTCTTCACGACCTCGCTAAAAGCCTTTGGGTCACGAACGGCAAGATCGGCGAGGATCTTCCGGTTCAAACCTATACCCGATTTCTTCAAATCGTAGATCAAACGGCTATAGGTAGTTCCATTGAGGCGCGCGGCGGCGTTGATGCGGGCAATCCAAAGACGACGCAGATCGCGTTTGCGGGTGCGGCGATCTCGATATGCATACCACAGGCTCTTTAGCATAGCCTCGTTGGCGCGACGGTATAAGGTGCTGCGAGAGCCGTACATTCCCTTGGTAAGTTTTATTACTTTCTTGTGGCGACGGCGTGTGATAGTTCCGCCTTTAACTCGTGGCACGTTTCACTCTCCTGTGGACCCCTGAGCGCCGATGTCTCTAGGACACCTGTTGTATGCACTCAACAGCCACAACAATGGGTAGGCTATTTGGAAGAGCCCCCCGTACGGGCGTTCGGGTTGGACTTATACTTCTTCAGGTAGGGAGCTAAGCGGTGAACGCGCTTGGTGATACCCTTCGATTCAACAGGAAGCATTTTAGAAAACAACCGCTTGGAACGGGCGGATTTCTTTCTGCGCAAGTGACTCTTGTTTCCCTTAGTGCGCACCAGTTTCCCGGAACCTGTTAAACGGAAGCGCTTAGCGGTTGCTTTGTGCGTCTTGAGTTTATATTTCCCCTTCTTCTTGGCTTTACGGGCCACAATCCTACTCCTCTAATAAAGATAATCTCGTTCTTTGCGACCCGCCTGTGGGGCACAAAACCCGTGGACGGTACCGCAGTCGATCGACACGAACCTGGTTGTCTGAAATGGCTACTGCTTTGGTTTGCCCGGCGCCAGTGTCATGAGCATCGTGCGGCCTTCCATCGTCGGGGATTGCTCAACGATTCCGACGTCGGAAAGTTCGTCCGCTATGCCCTGTAAATCCTCGAGTGCGATCTCGGGAAATGTGATTTCACGCCCACGAAAGCGGATACGCACTCGGACTTTCTTTCCTTCTGTCAACCAACGCCTTGCATTTCGAACTTTGAACGACCGGTGATGCTCGGAAGTTTTCGGGCGAAGCCGTACTTCCTTGATCTCAACTTTGGTTTGCGCCTTTCTTGACTCACGGTCCTTCTTCGATTTCTCGTAGAGGAACTTGCCGAAGTCGAGCACCCGACATACAGGCGGGTCGGCGTTTGGGGCAATTTCAACCAGGTCGAGATCTGCAGTCCTGGCGGCTTCAAACGCCTCCTCAATCGTCACTACGCCGATGTTGATGCCATCGGCGCCGATAAGGCGCACGTTTTTAGCTCGAATTTGATTGTTTATTCTAAATTTTGATGCGCTGATCTTGTTCTCCTCCGAGAAAAACACATAAGCCGCCCAGCATTCCCAAGAGCGGTCTCAAGGCCGCCGGATGATACCATGATAGAAGGCGGTTCGTCAACAGACTGGGCATGGACGATCATGGCATAACCACCGATCATTGTGTGAATCTCCACGTGAAACTAGCCATTAGCGCTTCTTCAATTCTACTAAACAGACGCAACCGTTGGCCTATTAGGAACCATCCA
>JAUWDI010000199.1 GCA_030608865.1 Anaerolineales bacterium
ATGACAGTGTTCAGCTTCATCCATGTAATGAGTCGTGACGAAGACCGTCACGCCATCGGCGACAAGCTGGTACAGCAGTTCCCAGAAATCCCGTCTTGAGAGCGGATCTACACCGGCCGTGGGCTCATCCAGGAAAAGCACCTCCGGTTCGTGCAGGATGGCTGCACCTAGCGCTAAGCGCTGGCGCCACCCACCGGACAGCTCATGCGTACGCACATTTTCCCGACCCTCGAGTCCGGCCATCTGCAGAGCCCGGTCGATCTGTTGGTTCAGCTCCTTGTTGCTCAGACCATAAGCCGTGCCGTAGAACCGAAGGTTTTGCAGGACCGTCAGGTCGTTATACAGACTGAAGCGCTGCGACATGTAGCCTACGCGGCCGCGAATCGCCTCGGGTTGCTCAAGTACGGGCACGCCCAGGACCTCAACATTTCCGCTCGTGGGTGTAAGTAAACCTAGCATCATACGTATCGTCGTAGTTTTGCCGGATCCATTGGGTCCCAGAAAGCCGAAGATCTCGCCCGGGCGAACATCGAAACTCACATCGTCGACGGCGGTGAATTCGCCGAAGCGTTTGACTAAGTTCTCGGTAGTAATCGTGGATCTTTCAGCTATCATGTTGTCTGTTCTCACCTAACTTAAAGACCGGCGGACAAAGCGCATCGAAAAACCGCCGATGAATAACCCCAGAACGATCAAGGCCAGCACATGCGGCCAAAGGACTTCCATGCCCGTCCCTTTCAATAAAATCCCGCGCACGATCGCTAGAAAGTGGTGAGCCGGGATGAAATTTGCCACCCACTGGATAACCTGTGGCATCGATTCGACCGGCGCCGCGTAGCCCGTAAACATAAAATCAGCCATACCCACCATCAGGACCAACAAGAAAGCCTGGTGCTGCGTCTTGGCCATAACTGAGATCATCAAACCCTTACATAATTCGACCAAAATATACACAAATGCCAACACAAGCAATAACGAGAGTGAACCACTCACAGGGACACCAAACGCCCAATGAGTGATCCCGAGCATAAGACCGAAATCAATAAAACCCACCAAAACCACGGGGATTGACTTGCCAATGACGAGCTCCAGTGTCGAGAAAGGCATGACGAGCAAGTGTTCCAGCGTGCCGAGCTCTCGTTCTCTGGTAAAGGAAAGCGCAGCAAAAAGAAGCACGGTGAACTCCATCATCAGCCCCAGCTCGGCCGGTATGGTGTATAGCGCTTCACTTAAAGATTCGTTGAACCACACACGTAAGCTGGGGATGAACCCCTCGAATTCCTCCTGCTGTAACCCGAGTCGTTGCACGAGTATCTGCTCCCCCATCTCGCGCGTGACCCCCTCGATGGCTCGTAATGCGGCAGTCGCAGGGATGCTCTCCGCGCCGTTCAACAAAACTGCCACGATTGGACGCCCTGTGGCTGAACTCAACTCGCTCGAGAAATCCGGGGGGATGATTACCGCCGCGTTGATCTCACCCAGCCTGAGTGCATCTTCAATAGCAGCGTCGTCGTACACCTCCGCTTCCATGTTAAAGATCTCGGTGTTCTCCAGGCTGACGACGAACGTACGACTTGCCGCACTGCGGTCGTGATCTAAGACCATAAGGGGCAGATTGGATATAGGGCGAGAAGTTGCCCATCCGATGAGTAAGAGCTCAAGCGCTCCGCCGAGAATCATGAAGGCCGGCAGCCACCAGTCAGAGCGTAGATGGATGAATTCCTTAATCGATAAGGACCATATCCTCCGCCACGTGGCCATCATGATTACCCCAACCTCTTTCGGAAGAACAGTCCAGCGATGGCCAGAAATATGACTCCAAGCCCGGCCAACATCACACCGTAAGGCCAGAGTACTTCCAAGCCCACGCCCGTCAGGAAGACGCCCCGGGTGATGATCGCGTAATGCGTACCCGGCAGCGCAAGCGCCTCCATCCGCATCACCTCAGGCATCGAGGCGATCGGAAAAAAGATTCCCGTCATGAAGAATCCGGGAAAGAAGATTAAGAGGAAGGAGAGAGCTAAAGCGGCAGGCTGGGTTTTCATGAACACGCCGATGATGAGTCCCATGCCTAAAATCGCGAACAAAAAGACCGCTGAGAGCAGGAAGAAAACGATAAAGTTTCCGTTGAAGGGTATCCTGAACAAGAGCATTGCTAGAAGCGGTAGGAGGATCACGTTCACCAACCCCACAAGTACGTATGGGATCATCTTCCCGAGCAGCAGTTCAGCGCGCGTGATCGGTGTGGCCATCAACTGCTCAAGCGTGCCATGCTCACGCTCATGGGCGAGGGTCAGGGCGACGGATAGGGCCGGGAATCCCAGCACCATTGATATCAACCCCGGGATCATATCGACACGGGGCTTTAAGCTGGGGTTGTACCAGGCACGAACACGCAGGTCGATTGGCTGTGATATCCCCTGAGTTACCCCCAATGCGCCCATTTGAGCCGAGAGCGCCTGGTTCAGGAATTCCTCCGCGCGCCATCCGACATGTTCAACAGCAAAGGCGCCGCTCTGTGGTTCAGTGCCATCGATGATGATCTGCAGCGGCATGCCG
>JAUWDI010000051.1 GCA_030608865.1 Anaerolineales bacterium
GAGAGGCGAGATCGCTTCATAACCACCTCCTCAGAAGAGATTAACCGCCTGTATACCCCTCTCGACATCGCTGAAATGGATTACCTTTCAGACCTTGGTCTTCCGGGCGAGTACCCATACACTCGCGGCGTTCACCCTACACTCCATCGCGGACGCATGTGGACGATGCGGATGTTCTCTGGTTTCGGAACGGCCCGGGAGACGAACCAACGCTTTAAATACTTGCTCGACCAGGGTCAAACAGGTCTCTCTGTCGCCTTCGACCTCCCTACACTCATGGGCTATGACACTGATGATCCTGAGGCAGCAGGTGAGTTTGGGAAATGCGGTGTCGCCATCTCCTCTTTGAAGGATATGGAAATCCTTCTTGATGAAATTCCCCTCGATGTCGTTTCCACAAGCATGACGATCAATTCCCCCGCTGCAGTTATTTGGGCAATGTACATCGCCGCCGCGGAGAAGCGGGGAGTGCGGCCGGATCAACTGCGCGGGACGACACAGAACGACATCTTGAAAGAATATATTGCCCAGAAGGAATACATCTTCCCTCCCGATCCGTCCATGCGGCTGGTCATCGATACAATCGAATATGGAACCGAGAATCTACCCCTCTGGAACACGGTCTCCATCTCTGGTTACCACATCCGCGAAGCCGGCTCAACCGCGGCGCAGGAATTAGCATTCACGCTCGTAGACGGATTAGAGTATGTTCGTTGGACTGTGGAGCGTGGGCTAGACATTGACAGCTTCGCCCCCCGGCTATCTTTCTTCTTCAACGCCCATAATGATTTCTTCGAGGAGATCGGAAAGTACCGCGCTGCGCGGCGCATATGGGCACATGAGATGCGCCATACCTTCGGCGCGCAGAACCCGCGCTCGTGGATTTTACGATTTCACACGCAAACTGCCGGCGCCAGCCTGACTGCTCAACAGCCGGAGATCAATATCGTCCGCGTTGCTGTCCAAGCCCTCGCCGCAGTTCTTGGCGGAACCCAGTCTCTGCATACCAACTCAATGGATGAAGCTCTTGCGCTGCCGTCCGAACACGCTGTTACGATCGCACTGCGCACACAACAAATCATCGCCGAGGAATCCGGTGTGGCCAACACGATCGACCCTCTGGGGGGCTCATTTTATCTTGAAGAGATGACCAACCGCCTGGAGACAAAGGCGCGCGAGTATTTCCGTAAAATTGACGATCTCGGTGGGGTTTTGCCCGCTATAGAGATGGGATTCTTCCAGCGCGAGATCCAGGAAGCTGCTTACCGCTATCAGCGGGAGATCGATGCCGATGAGCGGCACATCATCGGGGTAAATGCCTACAAGGACCAGGAGCCCATTTCAATCCCATTACTCGAGATGGATCCTGAAGGCCATCGTCGACAGGTCTCACGCCTCGAAGAGCTGCGTAGAACGCGCGATAACGGGGCCGTCGGCCAAGCTCTCGACAACCTGCGAATCGCTTGTCAGGGAACAGAAAATACGATGCCTTATATCCTCGATGCCGTGCGAACATACGCGACGCTGGGCGAGATTATCGACGTTATGCGCGATGTCTTTGGAACGTTTCAAGAACCCTCTTGGCTGTAATCTAGGGTGACCGCTAGATTCACAAAGCCCCGATCGTCGATCGGGGCTTTTCTCTTGTGAACATCCATCTTTTTTTATATTTATGATGGATTTAGATCAGGAATTTCCAAAATACTGGACTGCGATCTCCAACAGCTTTCCTGTCTGGAAAACGAACTTCGCCCTTACCGATGGGTTTAAGGTCTTCAGGAAACTGTTAATATCCGACTCCAGGTCATCCATCGGAGCTTGTGTGCAGTGCTGCAACCAGGCGATTGCATTTCCCCGATATGGATCTGGCAGATCCTTTATTCGGCTGACAAGCGCCGATCCACCATAGGTATCTCTAATCATGACAGGCGTCCCTCCAAGGTACGTCCTCTTCGTAGGCAATTACTCTCCATCAGCCTTTAATGCAAGGTTCGGACCAGCAGCGGATTAAGGGGCGCGCCTACCTGCAAGCGAAGCATCCGACCGGAAAATTTGCTATGATCAGGATATGACCTCATTCGAAGCAGCTTATCGGCAACTCCATCGTTCGGGTTCGTTGATGGAACGCGCCGAGCAAGCCCGGGAGCATGAACGGGCATGTGATCTCTGCGCTCGATATTGCCGTATTGATCGTTCGGAGAGACTTGGAGGTTGCCGCACTGGGTTGAAGGCGCGTGTGGCTTCTTACGGCCCCCACCACGGTGAGGAAAATCCCCTACGCGGTCGACGAGGTTCGGGGACAATCTTCTTCTCCTGGTGCAACCTGCGCTGCCAGTATTGTCAGAATGCTGATATCAGCCAATCACCCGCTGGTAGAGATGTAGAGAGCGATGAGTTAGCCGCCATCATGCTCGAACTCCAGCGTAGGGGCTGCCACAATATCAATTTTGTCTCACCATCACACGTCATCGCCGAGATCCTGGAAGCGCTCGTAATAGCGGCTGATTCTGGCTTAAATATCCCGTTAGTCTACAACACCGGCGGCTACGATTCGCCCGAGGCTCTTTCACTTCTCGATGGCGTGATCGACATCTATATGCCCGACATGAAATACGCGGATCGTCTCACTGCCAGGCGTCTTTCAAAAATCGGCAATTACCCGGTGATCAACCAATCCGCCGTGAGTGAGATGCATCGTCAGGTCGGCGATCTCGTGCTGGATGAGCGCGAGATCGCCCAACGCGGATTGCTCGTTCGCCATCTGATCCTGCCTGAGAACCTTGCGGGTACGGATGAAATTGTCCGTTTCCTCGCGGAGGAGATCTCACCCAATACATACCTGAATCTCATGGACCAATATCGGCCCGCTTATCGGGCGGCGATGTACCCTCCACTGGATCGCCCTCTGACTTCAAAGGAATATAACGACGCTGTGCTCATGGCAAAGCGTGCAGGGCTGAACCGCCTGGATAACCGGCAGCGCAGCATTTTTCTTTAGTGGGAATGACCTCCAGATATACAACTTACCGGGAAACAAAGACCGGCAGGGAGTAAACCCTGCCGGTGGCGATGTTAGGATTATCTTGGCTCTTGAAACTTAAGAAATGGTCATCCGCAAGTCATTGGCCTTGCGGATTATAGGGCGAATATTCTCGACATTAACGTACTTTTTGCCATCCGTCATGATGATCAGCGTGAAAGTATCTTGGCGATATCATAAAATTCCAGGTTTACCTCACGAGCTTTGCTCACGACATCTTCGAGTTTCCTCATAACGATCTCACGCCCGTTTAGACCGGTCATCACATCGCTTTCGCCAGCGATTAGCGCATCTACGGCTTTCACACCCATTCGCGTCCCAAGGATGCGATCAAAAGCAGATGGACTACCTCCGCGAACAACATGCCCGAGGATTGTAATTCGGGTCTCGAATCCGCAGTCATCCTCGACTAACTTTCTGGCCACATCCTCTGGTTTATAAGAAGCCCCTTCAGACATGATAATGATGGAATGCGATTTCCCGCGGTCATAGGCATCCATGACCTCCTTCGAAATCTGGTCAACTGGGATTTCATTTTCAGGGATGATGATGACTTCAGCCCCACAAATTACACCTGAGATGAGGGCAAGGTAACCACAGTTCCGACCCATCGTTACCACAAGGAATGCGCGTTGATGCGACGATGCCGTATCTCGCAGCCTATCGACGGCTTCCTTAATCGTATTCAAGGCCGTATCTACTCCCAGCGACATATCGGTCCCCCAGATATCATTATCGATCGAAGCTGGCACGCCGATCGCCGGGAAGCCCATCATGGCCAGGACATGTGTCCCCCGCATGGTTCCATCACCACCAATGACAACAATCCCATCGATCTCCGATTCATTCAGCTCGCGCTTTGCCTGCCGCTGGCCCTTCTTGGTTTTGAACCCCGGGCATCGTGCGGTTCGGAGGAACGTGCCTCCCCGCTGCATTATTCCGCCAACGTCCCGTGCTCGTAGCTGCCGCATCTCCCCGCGGATAAGGCCGTCGAAACCCTCTTCTATTCCAATCACCTCAAGATCGTAATGAAGTGCGGTTCGGACGACTGCGCGAATACAGGGGTTGATCCCCGGTGCATCCCCCCCGGATGACAGCACAGCAATTCTTCCAAGTTTCATTGGATCCTCAATGTCTCGATACGGACAACGCCCTCACCCAACATCGATGTCAATTGTGCATGGAGGTCCGGGCAATATCCAGTGGTTGAACTGGGGAAATCGACTTGATAGCGACGAGATGCTTCGAATAACAAGAACTCGAAGCGATCATTTCCTGGATACGATGTGAGCAGACCATGAACCCTGCGCATCCGCAAGGCATCTCTTTGCCGGTCACCAGTTGTCTCCAGGAGCACGGTGACCATTTTCACTTCCCCATCCAGAAACGTCTCGAGTGGAGCAGGAGAGAAGACAGGCGGTGCTTCCGATAATTCACGATCCTGATTTTGCGGAGCGACTACCGTCTCGACGGGGTCAGATTCGTCAACTGAGGCCGCGACAGATGGTCCCTCGAACGTGAGTGCGATCGAGTTGTCCCTGATATCTGCTGCAGGAGGGAAAGGTGGTGGTGGAAGTTCTTCTTCCTCACCTGAAGTTGATGGCGGCTGCGGAATCTCACTAGAATCCACCGTTGGAACAGGCGCTGGTGGAGGAGGTTGGGCAATTTTGCGATGATCTCCGTTAATGGCTTGTACCTTCGAGAAATCATCGGTGATCTGGTCAGCGAGGATCTTCACCGCGCCTCGCTCACGGTCAATGTTCCCTACTGCGACGACAATATCTTCTTCGCTCAGCCACGTAGAGATTTTCTTCCAGACCCGACTGAATACAACCAGCTCAATAGTCCCCTGTAAATCCTCCAGCGTCACAAAACCCATCGCCTTCCCGGTGCGAGTCTGGTATGGCCTAATATTACAAACTTCGCCAGCGACGCAAACCTGCTGCCCCTGGTTAGTCTCCTCCAATTCGGAGCTAAAGTGAGTGGTAATTTGTGTGAGTTCCGACAAATAAGGCGTCAGGGGATGATCCGAGATGTAGATCCCTAATAATTCCTTCTCCCAACTCAGGAGACGGCGCTGAGGGATATCAGAGGTCACGGGAGGTAAGTCCAGGGTGTCGCTCACACCGGTCTTCTGGCCAAAGAAGGACATCTGGCCAGCCTCAGCTGCCCGGAAATGATTGGCGGATAACGCCATGATTCGGTCCATGAAATCCATCATGGCGATACGCGGCGCGAGGCTATCGAGAGCGCCAACGCGAATAAGACTCTCCATCGCCCGTTTGCCAACCTTGCGTAGATCAACCCGGCGGGCGAATTCCTCCAGGGTGTTGAATACCCCTTCTTCCTCTCGGGCTTCAAGAATAGTTTCGATCGCTCCCTGACCGACATTCTTCGCTGCACCAAGTCCGAAACGGATTCCCTCTTTTCCGTCCCCACGATCCTCAGGGGAGAAATCATAACCGCTCGAATTCACATCAGGCGGCAGAATTTCTAACTCCATCCGGCGACAATCAGCGATGTAGAGCGCCACTTTATCCGTATCCTGCTTGACGACGGACAGCAAAGCTGTCATATATTCAAGCGGGTACTGCGTCTTGAGATAGGCTGTCTGAACTGCGATGACCCCGTAATCGGCGGCGTGCGCTTTATTGAAGCCATAACGGGCAAAGTTTTCCCAATCGTCAAAAACATCGGTGGCAGTTTTCTGATCGACATCGTTGTCGACGGAGCCCTGAATAAATTTTTTCCTGTGTGTTTTCAACGACTTCGCCTTCTTCTTTGCGATCGCCTTGCGAAGGTCATCAGCCTCAGATGCCGTGTACCCTGCCATCTCCATAGCCGCAAACATGATCTGCTCTTGATATACAGGGATCCCATACGTCTCTTCGAAGATCGACTTAAGTGTTGGATGAGGGTAGGCAACCTGTTCCTGTCCATGCATGCGGCGAATATAGGTTGGGATGAACTCCATCGGTCCTGGCCGGTAGAGTGCCACCATGGCAATCACATTGGCTAACTCACGCGGCTTCATCTGCATCAGATAGCGCCGCATACCCACACCTTCAACTTGAAAAACGCCCAGGACATCGCCCCGCCCCATGAGCTCAAAGGTTTCAGGGTCATCCACAGGGATTGTATTTATGTCCAATGCAACCCCATGGCGAAGGTTAATCAGCTCACAGGCACGCGCCATCACCGTAAGTGTTGAAAGGCCAAGGAAATCAACTTTAAGCAACCCTAAGGAGTCCAGTATCTGCATTTCGAATTGAGTCACCGCGCCGATTGGGTTATCCTCTTGGTTCCCACCCGTACAACGATGGAGGGGAATGTACTCGGTGATCGGTTTATCGGTGATGACCACTCCAGCGGCATGTGTTCCCGCATGTCGGACTACGCCCTCTAATTGCGCCGCCGTATCAATTAGTTCCTTCAAGTAGGGCGTCTCGGCATAAATATCCTTTAACGCCTGAACCTGATCGAGTGCCTCCAGAATTGTGATCGGTTTTCCAGGGATATTCGGGATCAACTTCGTTACACGGTCTACTTCCGGCAGCGGGATATCCGTCACCCTTCCAACGTCCCGTATTGCAGCGCG
>JAUWDI010000058.1 GCA_030608865.1 Anaerolineales bacterium
AACTTAACTGGCAACGCCATCAAATTCACTGAAGAGGGCGAAGTGGAAGTCCGTATCGAGCCGCAGGGCACGTCGAAATGGCGGATGATTGTACGCGATACTGGTCCGGGCATCCCTGAGGATCAATTCGCGACGATATTCAAAGCCTATCGCCAACTTGACCGAACCGCCTCCCCCTCGAAAGTGAAGGGAACTGGGCTGGGATTAGCCATCGCTTATAACCTGGTCCAGATGATGGGCGGGGATATCGAGGTGGAGAGCGAGTTGGGTGTGGGCAGCACTTTTACAGTGACCCTGCCCCTCCGGCTGCCCGAAACGAGTGATGAGGAAGCCGCTAAAGCCCTTGCGTGATTAAATAGGGTCGCGGTTGTTCGTGAAACCCTGCTGAAATACCTTGTCTACTTCAACAGAATATATTGCAGCTACCACGGGAGGCTTAATCTAATATGAGCCCACCGTGTTTCTTTTGGGGCATCAAACCCCAGGCGAGGAAATAAACAATTTCACCATTCGGCAGGTCAGGAGAGTTTCTCGGGAATAGGAATTCAGGCTCTTGTCAGCTTGATTTAGCCACCTGCTCTGCTATGATTTACCCCTTATGCTGAAGGCTCTTACCAAAATTCCTGGCTGGCAGCGAACGCTCATCGTCCTTTTCTTTTCGCAGATGGCAACAGCGGTCGGTTTTTCCAGTATCTTCCCCTTCCTGCCGCTCTATGTGAAGAGCCTCGGTTCTTCGACTGGCATGAGTGTCGAGCTCTTGTCTGGTCTGGTGTTCTCCGCTCAAGCGTTCACCATGATGCTCGCCGCTCCTGTGTGGGGTCGGCTAGCGGATCGATACGGGCGCAAGCTTATGATTATCCGCGCCAGCTTTGGTGGAGGGATCGTTCTATTGCTGATGGCCTTTGTTCAAACTGCAGAACAGTTAATCGCTCTTCGAGCCGTACAAGGTTTGATCAGTGGGACCGTCGCTGCGAACTCTGCTCTGCTGGCGGCGCAAGTTCCCAGAGAGCGCATGGGCTACGCGATGGGCACGCTTCAAGTTGGGCTCGGAGCTGGCGTTGCCTTTGGCCCTCTCATCGGTGGGATCGTCGCCGATACCTATGGCTACGCTTCTGCTTTCTATGTAACGGCGGCGATGCTCTTTCTGGCTGGTGTGCTAGTTATCGTCGGGGTCCAGGAGGATTTTCATCCGCAGGTTTCGGAAGAGCAAAAAGGACAGGGGATCTTCGCTTTTTGGGGCCAGCTCTTGAAGTTTCCGGGCGTGAAACCGACATACAGCCTTCGCTTCCTTATACAATTAGCCCGAAGCATGCTCATCCCGGTTATGCCGCTTTTTGTGGTGGAACTCATGACCGATGCGGCGCGGGTGAACAGCTTCACCGGGCTCTTGATTGGCGCCCGAGCAGCAGCTACCACGGTAAGCGCAATGTTCTTGGGTCGCTTAGCAGATCGTGTTGGGCATCGGAAAGTGGCTGCCGTCAGCGCGATATTTGCTGGGGTATTCTATATACCCCAGAGTCTGGTCACGTCTGAATGGCAGCTTCTTGTCCTAGCAATCCTGGTCGGTGTGGCGCTCGGGGGTGTGATCCCAACTTTGAGTGCAATCTTGGCCCGATATACGGAAAGCGGTGCAGAAGGAGCTGTATTTGGCTTGGACACCTCAATACGATCCGGTGCGAGGTCGGTCGCGCCGCTCTTGGGATCGTGGATAGCTTTGACCTGGGGTTTGAGGGGGACTTTCGTCGTAACCGGGCTTGTTCTTCTAGCCACAGGTTTTGCTGCCCGGGTCATACTGCCGGAACCAGCTCAACCGCGGAAGCCTTCCGTTCCCAGACCCCATCCTTCAAACATGTAACGCCACCCATTTGTAAAAGTAATTGGCGCAACTCCTTTGAAGAACGCAGGATCTACCTGCGATGGGAAGCCGATCCTACTGGCTCCATGGAATGTGAACTATCCTGAGAATGGTTTCAGAACCAGATTTGGGATTTATAAAGCGTTGTTTGGCTATGCTATCCAGAAAACTCCAAGGTTGTCCAGGCTTCCATCTATCCTTAGTCGGGTTCTACCCAGTCATGCAGAGTCCTTGGATTTGAATATACTTGCCCAAGTGTGTTTCCTACGAAGAGGCATGAGCATTAGATCTGGAATAAGCGCGAAGCCATCCCCGCCTGTTCTAGTTCCTGAAAGGAGCCCTCAATGACTCCCTCGCGAAACTATCTCTCACTGTTCGCTCTTCTCGTGTTGAGCCTGGGTGTAATCGCATGTGTTGTCACCGGTGGTGCTGTACCGACGACAACCTCGCTTCCACCAAGCCCGACGCTAGCACCATCACAAATGCCAACACAAGCAGCGACACCTCCTCCACCAACGGCAACCCCACTGCCGCCAATAATCGAGGATGCGAATGTCTTCGATCTCACCGCTGCTCACACGCTCACCGGGCATGGCAATAGCGTTCAGGCGCTATCTTTCTCCCCGGACGGTGAAACGCTGGTAGTCTCAACCGGTGGAAGCAGCAATCGTCAGGAACACCGCTTACGGTTGTGGGATGTAAGCACTGGGGACCTGCTCGCCATCAGCGAAGAATTTGACACAATCGCCTGGGATGTGGTCTTTTCTCCCAATGGCGAGATGATCGCTACTTCGTTGAGGGATGGCAGGATTGTGTTCTTGGACACGACAGATCTAAGCAACCTTGGGGGTTTGATGCACAATGGTGAGGTCAACAGCCTGGCATATTCTCCCGATGGCGGGCTGCTTGCAGCCGGTGTGGCTGAGGCTGGGAATGGGATGGTTTATATTTGGGACGTTGCCCAACAAACCATCATTCGCAGTTTCTGGGCGCATCCGTACAGTGTGCCCAGTATGGCGTTTTCTCCAACAGGGCAATTCCTGGCTACTGGAGCTGTCGATCGGTCGGTGAAGGTCTGGCAGGTAAGTAATGGCCGACTCCTTGAGACCCTCGCGCAGGATGGTCAGGGGACGAGTGTGATCTTCTCAAAGGACGGTTCACTGTTAGCTTCGGCGATGTGCGCACTTTCCGATGCAAACTTGAAATGCCTGCGCGGTGAAGTATGGCTCTGGAACGTGCCGGATTGGGGTCTGATAAGGACCTTGAGCGGCCCGGTTGATTGGGTCGAGGCGGTAGCGCTCTCGCCCGAAACGGCGCTTGTTGCCGGCGGCAGCAGGGATTTCGCCGTTTATCTGTGGCGGCTTAGAGATGCAGTTCTACTGCGCACATTAATCGGTCACAGCGGGGGGGTGACGGCGATTGCCTTCTCTCCTGACGGTCGTTTCCTGGCAACGGGTTCTAACGACGAAAGCGTGATCCTGTGGGCGGTCGAGCCTTGATTTGGAACACCCAACCTGGGCGGGCTACATTGATCGCGTTTTTCATGTTGCGTTCGCCCCGTCGAATGGGAAAGCATGAGCAAATCTGCTTGTCCCTTAGGTCAATCTATCCTATAGTGCCGCAATTGTCCGGTTACTAATTTAACCTTGGAGGTGAACCATGGCTAATTCGTCTTCTCCTGCCCGCTCACTCTTCTTCGTCACCCTCATCATGGTGCTTCTTGTAGGGTGTGGTGGATCTTCAGCGGAGGTAATCGCACCTGAATCTGACTCAGAGGTCAAGCCGACGGCGCCGAGTGGGGAGGCGGGCACAGCGACGATACGGATCGAACGAACAGGGCGTGTTACCGGCGAGGATTTACACTGGGAAGTGTCCGGAGAATTCCCGATTACGGTTTACTTCGATGAGGGGAATGATTCGCCCATCTTTTTCTCTACAGGAAAAGGCACGGGTGTAATGGCGAGTGTAGATGTTGGCACGACGGGTATAACAGCGTATACAACGGCTATTTTTGATATTGACTTTGAGGTGCGCGGCGCTTTCAACGCTAATGATTGCAGCGTGGAAATCTATATTAAAGAAGTGTGGGCCGAGGGCGCAGAAGTGACCATGGAGGTAGAAGGTGTAGTGTTATCCGGGCAGACGGATGAGTTCATTATATTTACTGAAAACACGTATGAATATAAATCCATGAAGTTCCCATTGGGTGTTGGCCAGGTAACCAAACAGCGAACGATTGGGAATACCGTATGGGATGCAACCTTCACAATCACCAGCCTCAGCGTTCCCGAATTCACCGGTTGTGGTTCATTCGAGTATCAGGACGAGACCTTAGACACGTCGGAAATGGGATCCTGAGGAGGAGGCCAACCTGCTATTTTCGATAGGCCACGTACACATCCGCCTCGATGATCTCATCATTGATGACGTAATGGTGGATGAAATACAGGTTACCTTCAGCGTCCAGCGTGGGTTCACCTGCGAATTGTGAGAGGATGAGCTCGGGCTCAGACCATCCTTCCCCTGTCCAAGAGGAGCGGAAAATGCCCGGGGTACCGAAGTAGGTTCTGGTAATCCATAACTCACTTCCATCCTGTGTGACGAAGGGCCGGCTGTCGTCTGCGTCACTGTTGACCTCGCGCACGTTCTCTGGTTCAGTCCATTCTCCGTGGAGTAGATGGGTAACCCAAATATCATAATTGCCAGATCCACCCTCGCGGCCAGAGTGGAAATACAAAGTTTCCCAGTCAGTGGTAAAGTGGAATTCGCCCATCTCGTACTCGACGTTCAATTGCTCTCCGGCGTTCTCCCAGTTCATCCAGCGGCCGCCAAGATTTTCGGCGTGCCATATATCGATATCCCGGTAATTCCCCTCGCGCGCAGAGCAGAACCAGATCTCATCGTCCTGAGTGAATTGGCATCCATCTAACGAAACTTTCCCCGGCTCCTGGAGCACAACTCTTTCGGGTTCGATCCAGACCCCATCCATATTCCTCGTGAGGTAGATTCCTGAAACGCCATCTAGGAGTTGTTTTTCGGGTGGAACGCGCACATCGGGGACAAAGAAGAAGCTAAAGACGTTTCCATCCGCGGATATGAAAGGGGAATCCTCCGCGCCGGAAGTGTTGATTGGGCCCTCCATGGGAACGGGGGGTTGCCATTCATCGGAGTGCAGGATAGGCGGGTGATGGTCGGTGGATGGCGTCATCTTGATGGCATCCACCGGGATCGCATCCAATCTTGTCGGGGGTAGCGTCGGCAAGAGCGGAGGGGCCTGAATCATCTCAGATGATTGTGGACCTCCACATCCTATTAGAAGAAAAGTGACCGAGAATCCTAAGAGACAGGTCAGGATGATGGTTTTCAGTAAACGCATGAACGTTCTCCGATCAGTGAATCCGTGGGAGATGTTACCAGCCTTCGAATTATCCTGTGTGCTTGATTGCCTGAATAGGCGGTTTCCTTTGTCATATAATATATACCCTTCCACACGGTATTGTTGCAGGCGATTGGTAATGTGTGTCCGACAGAGTCAATGGAAACCAGCCTGGAACACGGCGAACGCTCTTTTACTTCAAGATAAGGCCCTTGGGCAATAGAAATATCAGCAGATGTAAGCACAATTTCCTATAAGACTATTGGCTGGAGTGTGGTGAAATACTAGACGAGATCGTTTACACGATAATGTTAGGGGTTTCCGCCGCATTTCGGAAGGGGAAAATGCGATGCTTTCTAGCAAATTAAATCGGTTCCCACGCCTGCTATTCCTGACGCTGCTCCTTTCCCTGCTGTTCCTCACAGCAGGTTGTGACCGTTTAGATGAACTTCAACCTCTTGTGCTGGACCTGATTGGCGGAGGGGCGACACCCTCCGCGCCGCTCCCTGACTATATTGTTGTTGCAGTTAAAGATGTGCCCGATCAGGTGGTAGATGGTTCCCCCGTGCAGCTTCGTGAGGAGGCGGCCGAGATATTGCGCGTTCTCTCGATCTCACACCCATCCCAAGAGCTCACGGATGTTGAGACGCGCATCTTAGAGGATGTTAATCTTTTCCTCGATGGTAGCAGGCTGGAGGATTCCTCGGTATTGTTGCGCCATGTAGATGTTGCCAACCGCCTGCTTAAATTGACATCTCAAAAGAATTTAAAACCCGAGGTTCAGGATGCATATCTTCAAGCGCTCAAAACGCTTCTTTTGTCAGACTACCAGGTCGTTGCTCTCTCGGCAGCCGATGCGGAAGTTGTCGTAAAGTCAGCGCGCGTGGCTGGTGATGTGATCTCGGAAGTCGGAGTGCAGGCAGCCGAAAGTGAACTAGAACGTACCCGGGAGCTGATGGTGGCGTTGGATGGCGCCTGGCGGCGTGGTGATGTTCGCGGGGGTATCAACCTTCTTGTGCCTGCCTGGGAGTCGTCGGCAGCCGTACGCTCCGTATGGGGTCTGCGATACGAAGGGGACTATGAAGAAGATGGCGTCATTGAATTATTTGAATTGAGTCTTGGCTCCAGTCCCTTTGGTACGGACTCAGACAGTGATGGCTTGAGCGATTATTTTGAGATCATTGTGATGGGAAATCAAACGATGCC
>JAUWDI010000020.1 GCA_030608865.1 Anaerolineales bacterium
GCTCTTGCCGCACGCTGGCGAGTGACAAGCGGTGTAATACTGGGGCTCCACCTGCTCACAATGATCATCGCCGGATTATCCTGGCTTGTGATCCTCAACGGACAAATAATTCTCCCCCCGCTCGACCGCTTCGTGAGCTTCACCTCCCTGTTGCTTATGAGTTTTACTTTTATCTTCAACCCACCCACAAAGCAAAGCTCGCGCATACTTGCGGTTGTCCTCAGCGTTTCGGTCCTCGCATTATTTGGGACAGTCTACTTCCTGGTCGGGCAGGAATCTCTACTCCGCTTCAACCGGACTCCCGCCGACGCTGTATGGGGAATCTCAACATTAATCCTCTCAATAATCACGCTGACCTTTCTGCTCGTCCGTCGACCAGCGCAATGGCAAATCGCCTTCGCAGGATACATCCTGCTTACCGTCGGCTACAGCTTGCACATGGCCCTCGGTCCTGCTGATGGCTCTTTCGCACCATTCGTGCGCTGGAGTGAGCTGGCGGCATACCCTGCATTGATCATCGCCGCCGCGCGCACATTTATCACAACACAAGAAACGGACGCGATAGATGCTCCTCCTGTAACCACACAATCACCGGATCTTGAACTCCAATTCCTGCCTAAAGTCTTCGCCAGCGTCTCTGATGTTTTCCAGGCGAAGGAACTCGGCGATCTTGCAGACGCAGCCGTGCGCGGCACTGCATATGCGATGAAAGCTGAAATATGCCTGCTGCTCACGCCCCCGGAAACATTGGAATATCTATCGGTTGCGACGGGTTTCGATCTCATACGCGAACAGCACATCGAGGGGCAAGCCTTCGATACAACAGACCTTCCCGTCATCGCCAATGCATTACGCAGGCAACGATCGCTGATCCTGCCAGCAGAGAGCAATGCGCCCGACCTCGCCACACTCCGGCGGGGTCTGAACCTCAAACAAACAGGCCCAATGCTTTTCGCTCCGCTGACAACAGGAGAGCATGTACTTGGGGGATTGCTGCTGCTCTCTCCTTTCGCCCGGGAGCACTGGTCGCAGGAAAACCGCACCGCCCTCTTGCAGCTCGCGGATGTAATTGCTGAGCGTTTCACGGCGCTTACAGCAGATGACGAACTTCTTTCATCAAGCCTGGTAGAGCCCTTCATTTTAAGCACTGACCTGGAGGAGTCCCGCCGGATCATTCAAAACCTCCTGATCAACAATACCCAACTGACGGATGAACTCATCGCCGCAACCGATCTGGCAGGACAGGAGCTCGGCGATTTTCTCACCAGCCATCAAGACGCGGAGGGAACCATTCAGTTTCTCGAGAATGAGATTGATAGGATGCGGGATGCTATAGAAGAGCCGCCTACCTCCTCCGACATCAAACAAATAGATTTGCTCTCCCAGCAGCTTCAACTAACGCTCCACGAATTGGCTGAAGCGCGGTCTAACCTGGCCCTTATTCAAAACGGGAACGATTCATTTGCGCCCTCAATAGGACGATCACCCAGCATCTCCCAGATCGCCGCGCTCTCGCTCGATCTACGGCAACCGATGTCGGCAATATTGGGATATGCCGAACTCCTTCATGATGATGCAGGTGAGACATTGACAACCAGTCAACGCGAGTCCATCGACCATATTTACAATAACTCCGAGAGACTGTCGGGGCTGCTTAATGATCTAATCAATCTCAGTGCGATTGAAGCCAGAACCATCGCTCTCGTGCCTGAGCCTATCGATATTGTGCGCTGCATAAAGGATGCGATTCGCCAGGTTTTCCCATCTGCTCGAAAGAAAACCATTGAGATGCGCGTATCGCTCCCTCAGAATCTCCCGAAAATCCTAACGGATGCAGATGCCACCTTTCAGGTTCTAATCCACCTGCTCAATAATGCCATCGGTGCGACACCTGAAGGCGGATTAATTAAAATCAGCACAGGCCTAGCCGCTTCGGATCAATCAGGATTTCTCACGCTCCAGGTGATTGACGGAGGGGCAGGAATTCCCGCCGGGGACTTGGGGCGGATATTCAGCTTCGGCAATTCAACAGAGGAAACTCCAATCCAGGGCCTCGGAGGCGATGGAATTGGTCTCTCCATCGCACGCTCTTTGGTCGAAGCCATGAGTGGACGCATTTGGGTGGACAGTCAGCCGGGGTCTGGAACCACATTTTCAATCTTGTTGCCGTTCTCAACGCAAAACCCAACCTATACAGATCGTGTGGAATAGCCCTGATGCAACTGCTAAAGAATCTGATCGTTGGTCTAACCATTTCGATTCTCGCGATCGCTGTGCTCCTGGGAACCTGGTTGACCGTCTTTGCTGAAGCCGAAGTATCCTCCTTCTTTGATCGCCAGAAAGCATCTGATCCAATAATGGTCTGCGCACCACCCGACGGTTGGTCTGTGTACCGCGTCCACAATGGGGACACACTCACAAATCTCGCTGACCAATTTCGGATTGAGCGCACAACATTGATGTCGATCAATTGCCTCGAGAGTGACATCACACCTGGCGATACAATTTATCTCCCCGTGCTTGAAGCGACAGATCCATCGTTTTCATGCGGCCCGCCTCCGACCTGGATCCTTTACCCACTGGAAGAGGGCGACTCGTTAAGCAGGCTCGCTGAGCGATTCGGGGTTGATGAATCATCGCTATGGCACGCGAATTGCATGGATATCCACACAGTATTGCCGCCCGGAATGAGTATCTATGTACCACCGGTGGAGTAAATTGAAAGGCAAGCCTAAATCGGTCGTCAATGCAGCGTTACAGACAAAGATCATCCAACCTCGCACTAATAAGAGCCGGGCGATTTGATGGGGAACCAGAGCGTTGACTCTGACGTTAATATGACGAGCACATTCATCCGATGAAATCCATTAATCGCTTTGATCATCTCTTGATGATCGTTACGCTTCTGGTTTTAATCCTGCTAGTTGGCGCCTGCAGCAATCTCGTGGGCATGCTAACCGGGGGCTCTGCCGCGCTTGCCAATCCACTTGTAACCATCGATCCGAATGCCGCCGCCACTAGTACTCCTTTCAACCCACTCCCACTCACACAAACGCCCCCACCGCTGCCGCCTGCCGCCACAACTTTAGCCGGTCCGACACCGATAGCTCCATGGACCGGTTTCGCTGCTCCAATTGAACCCTCGGCTATTGAAATCCACCGACCGATTCCACCACTGCAGATGGGGGAAAATGTCGTAAATATCATGGTCCTTGGCTCAGATGAGCGTCCCTATAGCTACGGGCATCGAACCGATACGATGATGCTGGTCTCACTTGATCTCGAATCCGGTACCGCCACATTACTCTCCTTCCCTCGCGATCTATATGTCTTCATTCCCGGTTGGCGGGTGGACCGGATCAATGTCGCTGATGCCTACGGAGGACCTGAGAGAGTCGCCCAGACGATCCTCTACAATTTCGGCATTGAGGTTGATCATACGGTTATGATTAATTTCTATGGATTCAAGCAAGTGGTTGATTCGCTGGGCGGGATAGATGTAAAGGTCGAGGAGTATCTATATGATGAATGCGGTCGCAGAGATTGGTCCTATTCCGCCGGGAGGACCTATCACATGGACGGGTTCACTGCGCTCTGCTACGTCCGAATGCGCAAAACTACCGGGGATTTTGATCGCTTGCGCCGCCAGCAAGAGACGATGCTGGCAATCTTCAATAAGATGTTAACCCTCGAAGGGCTCTCAAGAGTATCGGACCTCTACACTCTATTTCGCTCCTATGTTGAAACAGATATTACCGTCGAGGACACCCTCCGCTTGATACCTCTGGCATCAAAGCTGGCCGCCGATCCAGAGCGAATACACCGCTATTCCATCGATCCCACAATGGCTTCACAGTGGAGAGTGCCCTATAGCGGCGCCTCCGTCCTCCTGCCCGACTGGGAGGCGATCGAGCCCATGCTTCATAATATTTTCGAAAGTCACCCTCAAGATTAGAACCACACCTCACGAGCTAACCCTAATCACTGCTTTCAGATTTGACTTTTCCCATCGCACAAACTAGGATTGACGATATGAATGACTACACGAAGCCGACTTTAACGGGAGGCCCTCATGGATGAGCCGCTTGAGGATCTCCCTCTCTTTTCATACCAGACGACTAGCAGCGTTTCTGAGAGCGAGGCGGCCGCGCCCCTTAAATCCGATTCCAGCCTCAGCGCGGCGATAAACGCATGGGGCGAGGCGCTCGAAGCCCAGGGTCGTTCGATTCATACGGTTAAGGCATTCACTGGAGATATGCGCCTGGTTGGAAAGTTCGTTGGTCCTGGCCAGCCGATCAACCAGATAAGCACCAACGATCTTAAGAATTTCCTCGATTGGATGCTGAACCGGCGGGGCGTCTCATGCAGCCCAAAAACCTACGCCCGCCGCATCACCTCGATTAAAGCCTTTTACCGCTGGTTGGTAGAGACGGGCGTTCTCCAAGAAGATGTCGCAGCCCCGATCCCCCAGCAATCGGTCATCAGCCCGCTGCCAGAAGTGCTCACACAAGAAGAAGTCGATGCTGTGGTTAAAAGCGCCGAATTAATGCGCAAGGGTTCTTCTCCTGATGCACGTCCCTACACGCTTTTAAAATTACTGCTCGATACAGGAATTAAGAAGGGGGAATGCTTAAACATCCATCTGAATCACATCGACTTGAATACTGTGGATGGGCCGATTCTATTCATCCGCTATGGAAGTGTGAGTAAGCGCTATAAGGAGCGCAAACTTGATCTGACCTCTGATTGGATTGAAGCATACCAGGAATACCTAAAGCAGTACGAACCCACCAACCAGCTCTTCCCCTGGTCGCCGCGCAGATTGGAGTACTTACTCGAGGATATTGGAAAAGCCGCTGGTTTGGAGAAACATCTCTCCTTCGAGATGTGTCGTTGGACTGCAGTCCTCCTTGATTATAACAATGGCTTAGACCACGACAGAATTCGACAAAAGCTAGGCATCTCGAAAATCCAATGGCGCGAAGTAGGTAACAAACTGCACCGCTTGGCTGAGAAAAACACCTAAATCCCACTGACCCCGTATAAATATAAAAAAAGGGCTGTCCAAGAAGGAGCATTGGACAGCCCTAATATTTACTTCATGATGGACCTAATGATTACATCTTCTTAACGACGATATCCCCTATCACGTTGGCTGCTGCGTCTCCACGATCTGCAGCGTTGGAGAGATGACGATAGATCTCGCGCAGCTTCAACATCTCAACTACGTGATCGATATCGCGCGGCATTGCGAAGAGATCGGCGATCGCCTCTCGATAAACTGTTTCCATCCGATTCTCCAAAGCTTTCGCCCGCACGGCATGGTCGTTGGCGACATTGGGGTGATCTTCCAATCGCTGCACACCCAAGTAGATCTCACGCGCTGCATCCGTTAGAAGGGAGACCATGCGTTCCATAAAGGCGTTCGGCTGCACACCGAGCAGGTGCATCTCTTCGACTGTTGTATCGGCATAGTCGAGCACATCATCGATCGTTAACGAGAGTGCGAAGATATCCTCGCGATCAATCGGTGTAACGAATGTTTTGTTGAGTTCGTCAATTAGGATCCGACGCACCTCATCGGCTTCTTTCTCAAGCTGGGTCACCGCCATTGCAAGCGCTTCGCTGGGTTCCTTAACATACTCGAGCAGCTTTTGCATCCCCATAACGGAATATTCCGCCTGCTTAATGAGCAGTTCTATAAAGCGGTTTGTTTTTTTGCGAGAGAAGATACTCATACGGTTTCACCCTTCGATTAATCTTATCATCACGAACAAAGGTTGTGTTTTTTTAGGCTATCCCGGATTTTCCTGGATGCTTGATTATAAATGCGAATTCCAATCTCGTGTCAGATCCAGCATTCTGTAGTCCTAATTATAGACTCAATCAGCGAACCTCTGTCTACAATCCTATAGAGTTCGTCGAAGATCGGGCGCAGAGCAGTTGCTTGCCATACGGGCAAGAGAAACGTCGAAAGATCATAACGACCTGATATACGCATGTCAAGGAGAAAGGAGGCGCGGCTTGACAGCAGACATCCTTATCAACACAATTAGGCCATGGAATCACTTGAAGTTCCTGATGGCCACCGCTCTGGTTTCGTCGCCCTTGCTGGTCGGCCCAATGTAGGAAAATCCACGCTGATCAACCGACTTCTTGGGCAGCGAATCGCGGCGGTGTCACCGAAGCCGCAAACGACCCGCCAGCGCCAACTTGGAATCCTCACGCTTCCGGATGCGCAGCTGATTTTCGTTGACACACCGGGGATTCATGAACCACTGCATAAATTAGGCGAGAAGATGAATGAGGAAGCCCTTTCTTCTCTGAAGGAGGCGGATGTCGTACTGGCGCTCTTCGACCTCACGCGACCTCCAAACGAAGAAGACATACAGGTCGCGGCGCAGATCAAAGAGATCCAAGGACAGATGCCAATCCTTATCGCCCTCACAAAAGTAGATCGCGTGCCCGATGATCGCTTGTCTGACCGGCGCGCAGCGTTTCGAACGCTGCTCCCCGAAGCTGACTTCCTGGAGATCTCGTCGACTCGAGGGGATAACCTGGACGAATTGGTCGAACGTATCAAAGCTGAATTGCCCGAGGGTCCTCGCCTCTTTCCACCGGAAACAATAACAGATGCGTACGAGCGCGACATCGCCGCCGACATGATCCGTGCTGCTGCTTTGAAAAATCTGCGCGACGAAGTTCCACACAGCCTTGCTATACGGATCGATGAATTCGAAGAACGGAATGAACATGGCGCCTACATCGAAGCTACAATATTTGTTGAACGCGATTCCCAGAAAGGGATCGTCATCGGCAAGGGTGGCACCATGCTGAAGACGATCGGTACGTTTGCCCGAAAGGAAATCGAAGCCGCAACAGACCGCAAAATCTACTTAAAATTACGCGTCAAAGTATTGCCCGGATGGCGTAATGACGAAAACAAGCTTAAGAGTTTCGGCTTTGGGGGGTCTGGTCACTAAGGGTGCAGATACATTCGCTGAGGGATAACCTTGAGCAAGGATAAATCGAAGGGCACAAAAACAAGCTCTTTCGGGGCGCCGGGGCGCATCAGCCATGATGCATCAGCGTTCTACAGCAGCCGCCTTTATCAGGGACGGCAGCGGGAAATTGCTTCACCCCACCCTGAGAATCCTATCCCTGAGGAAAGCCTCAATTGTTTCCACCTGAAATCATCAGGCGACATGTCCGAACTCCCTGATTACAGCGTCCACCTCATGGTGACCTCACCACCCTACAACGTCCGCAAAGAGTACGACGAGGATCTCACCCTTGAGGAATACATCGACCTACTACATGTTGTCTTTAAAGAGACCTACCGGGTGTTGGTAACCGGCGGGCGAGCCTGCATTAATATCGCCAATCTGGGTCGGAAGCCTTACCTGCCGCTGCATGCTCTCATCATTCAAACCATGCTCGAAATCGGCTTCTTGATGAGGGGAGAAATCATCTGGGACAAAGCCGCGAGCGCCTCCCCCTCCACAGCATGGGGGTCGTGGCAGTCAGCATCCAATCCTGTATTACGCGATGTCCATGAGTACATACTCGTCTTCTCAAAGGAGTCTTTTTCACGCAAACCTGAAGTCAAAGAAGATACGATCGAGCGCGAGTCTTTCCTCGAGTGGACGAAGAGCATCTGGACTTTCCCCGCCGTTTCTGCCAAGCGGATCGGACATCCGGCTCCATTTCCTGAGGAACTTCCCAGACGCCTAATCGACCTCTACACCTTTAAGAACGACGTGGTCCTCGATCCTTTCTGTGGATCTGGAACCACCTGTCTGGCAGCATTTCGACTCGGAAGGCAGTACATCGGTTACGAAATTAATCCGCAGTACAAACAGCTCGCAGAAGAACGACTTGGAGACGCAACAGAAGGCGATCTCCTGGGAAAAGCTGCGACGGACGAAACTTAGAGGAGAAGATGGCCTACCAATCCCCGTTCTCAACTCGTTACGGTTCACCGGAGATGCGCGCAATATGGTCTGAGGTAGCCAAGAGGCGCACCTGGCGCAGTGTTTGGTTTGCTGTCGCTGAGGCGCAAGCGACTGCTGATCTTGTCTCACCGGAGCAAATTAAAGAGATCCGAGCCAAGGTTGATGCGATCGATCTGGCCCGAGCTTGTGAAATAGAAGCCGAGATAGGGCACGATCTAATGGCTGAACTGCGTACCTTCGCTGAGCAATGCCCGTCGGGCGGCGCAATCCTACATTGGGGATTAACGTCCGCAGACGTCCAGGATAACGCCGATGTCATGCGTCAGAAGGCTGCACTCGCCCTGGTACTCGATAACCTGAGGACTCTGCTATTGGCCTTCGCCGAGCGCATTGAGGAGACTCATGATTTGCCCATCATGGGCTTCACCCACCTGCAGCCTGCCGAACCAACGACGCTGGGTTACCGCCTGAGCGTCTACGCCCAAGACCTTTTAGAGGGGTTCGAAACTCTACTGAGTCTGCACCGCAGGTTGCGCGGGAAAGGGATTCGCGGTCCGGTTGGGACATCTGGTCCGTTTGTAGATATGCTAGCAGATTCCGATATCACACCTGAAATGCTCGAGTCGAACGTCATGGACTCCCTCAACCTCGAAGCATTCCCAATCACGGCGCAGACCTACCCACGCATGCAAGACTATCGATTGATCAGCGGCTTGACCGACATCGCTGGCTCCTTACATAAGTTTGCCTTCGATCTGCGCCTGCTGCAGTCACCAGGTTTCGGCGGTCTTCAGGAACCCTTTGGTGATAAACAAGTCGGATCGAGCGCAATGCCCTTCAAACGCAATCCGGTGGCAGCGGAGAAGATTTGCTCGCTGGCTCGAGAGACCGCGGCCTGGGTGGATGTCGCCTGGCAGAATGGCGCCACGTCCCTTCTCGAGCGGACGCTTGACGATTCCGCCAACCGGCGCAGCATGATCCCGGAGGCGTTCTTAGCTTGCGATGAGATGCTGCGCACTTCATCTCAAATTCTCCAGGAGTTGGTCATCGACCGCGATCACTTCCAATCCCAGCTTAAGCGCTTTGGACCCTTCGCCGCGATCGAGCGCATTTTAACCGCTCTTGTCCAGGCTGGCGCCGACCGCCAGGAGATGCATGAACGACTTCGCCAGCACAGCATGAAAGCATGGGAGGCCTATCAAACAAAGGGGAAGAACCCGCTTAAGGGCTTGCTATCCAAGGATACCGCCCTGCTTAAGTACCTGCAGCCGGCACGAATCCGTAAGCTGCTGGATGCGAGCACTTATGTTGGTCTTGCTCCTGTGAGAGCGGATGAAATGGCGGCGCGCATTCGCGAGCGATTAGCCCCAGAGCAGAAAGAATAGAATTCAGGAGTAATACCTACCCGCTCAGCAGCGCACTGGGTAGATTGAATGCGGTGTTTCTTTCGTTGTCCAGTCGTTTGAATTTACCAGCATTGACTTTGGATATAAAGGCTTATTCGAAGCAGTAACCCGACCACAGAGGGCAGCCAACGATGGTGTTCTTCCTCTTTCTTGCAGCAATGTTCGCCGTCCTTGATTGGATAGCAGTCGCAACAAACCGCCGGCGGCTCGAATACGTCGCCAAACCCGCAACCATGCTGGGATTGGTTTTATGGTTCGCGACCACCTTGCCTGCAGTGCCTGCTCCAGCAGGCACCTGGTTCCTTCTTGGAATGGGAATTTTCCTCGCCGGGGATATTTTCTTGATGCTTCCGTCTGAAAATTTCATTAAAGGCCTGCTCGCCTTTCTCCTGGGCAATATCGCTTATATCGTCGCCTTCAATCTCCCGCAGCCGATATTCCAACCGCTATCCCTTGTTTTCCTTGCGATCATCGGTACCGCATACGCATTCCTTTTGAGACGTATCAGTCGGGCTTTGCGTGCGAGTAAGCAGGGCGAACTCATCGGACCGGTGATCGCATATGCCGCCGTCCTCGGTCTCACCCTCTTCTCAACCCTATCGACACTCTTACGAGCGACTTGGCCTCCGCAAGCCGCGGTTCTTGCGGCGATCGGCGGCGGGCTGTTCGTCCTCTCAGACAGCATGTTAGGGTGGAGCCGCTACGTCAAGCCGATTCCGAACGGACGACTCATAACGATTATCACCTACCACCTCTCCCAACTCTTCTTGGCAACGTCGTTCCTTCTATTCCTGGA
>JAUWDI010000084.1 GCA_030608865.1 Anaerolineales bacterium
GGAAATAGTGGCCTCCTCTACATTTCCCAAAGGGATCTCGAAATCTTCAGATGCGTATGTCCATTGAGCTTGGTTATCGAAGAAGACGATGCCGCCAGCCAAGATGGCGAGAACCACCCCTGCTGCAATTGCCGCTCCCCAGGCCGAGCGGCGACCGATAAGTATATCGAGCCCAATTGCGATAAGCAGGATCGGCCAGAAACGCACGATGACGTCCCATAGGTTCAGCTCTATAAAACCCAAATTGTTCAACAAAAAAAGCACACCTAAGGAAATCAGGATAATCGGTCCTGTAATACCTGGTCTACGATGGCGATTATTCATCTCTTTCACTCCTCACTCGGCATATAAGCGAAGCACAGCACCTGCCCGTCCCATCAAACGTCATGATCAGCGGGATCTCGTGACTGTGGTCTGGCAATTTCGCCTACCCGAATCATCCAGTATCCGCCTGCGTCGTACTTCAGCGCGGGCGGAAAAACGAATTAAACAGGATCATCAAGCCGGCGCCGATCAAGATGACTGGCCACAACAGCCCTGAGAATTGCCCTGCGCCCAGGAAAAAACCAAAGATTGCAAACATGATCAAGCTCGCAACAATGGCTCGGCTGCCATCTTTCAGCGCCTCGCGGGTCTTGCCTTCGAGCATCCCGGAGACGATGACACCTACACCCACGAAACCAGGTATAAGCGTCCAGATATACGCCCAGCTTCCCCAGTTGCCCGTGGCATTCTGCCAATACAGAATCCCACCGATCCCGCCTACGATCGAAGCCGGAATCGCCAGAGCCGGCGTGTTTGTCAGCAACCCCATCAGTAAAAGGAAAACGCCCACTCCAATCACAAGTAGGGGCCAGTTCTGCTTAAGATCTATGAACGCGAAGATGTCAGGAAATATTTGAGCTGCCAGGAAAGCGGCACCGATCAGAATGATGAGTACCCCGGCCACTATGTTTGATCGCTGTCCTTGCTCCATGTCACCCTCCTATTTCCATTTACGCAGATGTTATGAATAAGTCGCGCTGATTTTCAGCCTTTATCCTACTGCATTTTCAAGTTCAAAAGATGAAATCTCACGGTTTTTATACCCATCTTGGTTACAGCGGGTTCTTAAAATCGTAGATCCCGTTCCGCACAGGCCAGATGCGATTACACCCTTTGCAGTGCAAGCCCTCCGGAGTCGTTTGTAGTTCAAGTGAGTCACACTCTGGGCAGCGCCAGATCGAGCCCTCACGCACGCGCCCGGGTGCACCATCAACCGAGGAAAATTGAAAAACACTGGGGGTCAGCTGAATGCAATTCCCCGTGCGCTGCATTATTGAGTCAAGAGCCACCAACACATTTAGAGGTACGTGGCGCTTGAGGAGATTAATGCGAAAGTGGGAAACGGTTAGCTTTCGCCCGGGCGAAAATCCCGCTTCATTCAACCATTTGTAAACGATTCGAGGATGGAAGTTGAAGTTCAGTTCTGTGAACTCGATTGCTTCAGAGTCGAAGGGACTCCATTCCTGCCGTCGAAAGGCCCAACGGGCGATGGCCTTGAGGTTGCGTTTGTTTGCATATTCGAGGATGAAGGTTGATCCAGGAACAAGTGTAGGTCTAATCTGGCTCAACGCCTTTTGCGGTTCCACCAGGTGATGAAGCGTTCGGATCATTGTGGCGGCATCGAATGTTTCTTGCGCAAAGGGTAAGCGATAGACGTCGCCGACGACATAAATATAGCGCTCACTCTCGCCAAGTTGCTTCTGCGCCAACTCAATCTGCGTTCGCGAATAATCAAGCAGGACAATCTGCTGATACCCCTTATATCGAGATGTATTTCTCCCGGCCCCTGCGCCCACCTCCAGCAATCGGGATCCACCCTCGGGCAGCAATCGCTGGAGAGCGATCGCCTCTACTCGATCCTCGTATTCCCGGCTCCCCTGTTCCCAGAATTTCTCCTGGTAATCTGAGCCTTCATAATCACAAATTGGAGGTCGGCTTTCGCTCATGTCACACCATAGAAACGCCGGTCACCTGCGTGCCCGGCGAAATATCATCTCAATTGTACTCTCTCAAACTCGTGGTGTCAGCCGCCGATTCAAGTTTAAGAATCAAAATAGCGCGTTTCGTCCAGTTTGTTTTTTTGCTGCGCCTCACCACCTTCGGGCTCTTGCTCCAGCAGCCCTATCTCTGCATCGGCGCGAAACCGCACCTCTGCCTCGTCAAGCGCGGCACGACTCGCCCGCGGGATGATCGCCCATTTGCTGCAATGCGGACACATCTCCAGCTTCCCAACCAATAGATTTGGTGAGAGAAAATGTCGGGAATAAGGAAAGCCACAGCGCCGACAGACCGCACCCCCGGCAGAACCGTACTTTCCAAGCTTGAAACTGCCTGAGCGGCGGCCCATGAACGTAAGAAGGATGGCTCCAAGAACCATGAGCACAACAATTGCTCCTATCAGCGGGATGGTGAGATTGGCCGCCTGTTTCCAACTCTCTTCCGCGCTGACGAACTCCAATCTTACTTCTTCTGCAAATATCTCTGCACCGCTTGCCGTCGTCCCAATGGCTGAAAACGTATGTGCGCCCACTGCATAGTCACTGGTGCTGAAGGAAAACTTAAACGGAGCTTCCAAGACTTCCGCAAAGAATTCCCCGTCGAGCAGGTATTTAACCCGTTCCAGATCTTGCGGTCCATCGGCAGAGATCGTGAACCGTCCCTGAATTCGTCCAGCGGCTCTATACCCGAAGTCTCGCCGCAAACGTATTGTTAACCGATCGTCGCCATCCTGGCCATATGCAGGAACAGTTAACACAGAAGCCAACAGGAAGAATATTAATATTCTCACCTTTCTCATCTTCACTCCTCACTTCCAGCGCGTTAGGATGGCCTCGCGCTGAAAGAGCTGTGTGGCGAAAGCCAGTAAACCAACATCGAGTACGGTGACCCCAATTGCCATCCACAGGATCATGGTTTCGTTGATAAAGATCAATCCGCTGATCTGGGCGAAGAAAAGGACCAGCAGCGGAAGGATGACCAGCATAGATATCTGTTCGGCTACGCGGGGGTCGTTTACTCGAGAGGATACCATGATGGCGATACTCACTGCGGCAACAGCCAAAAGCGGGCCAACGACCACGATCGCAAACAACCAGAGTGGACCCGTCACCTGCCGCAATAACCCAGGTCCCTCAGTAAGGATAGCCACCCCCACGGAAAAAATTGAGAAAGACAGCCATGTTGCACCGATCGCGGGCAGCGCTGCCGCAACAGCCTTGCCGGCGAGAAGCTCTAGAGTCGTCACCGGCGTCGCCAGCACCGGCTCCAGCGTTCTTGTCGTTTTCTCACCCACAATACTATAGGAAGCGAAGGTCGCTGGTATAGCAAGCGGCATCAACATAAACAGCAACATGAATTGACTCACGACGAAGTATTGTCCGCATGTTTCGCCACTCATCCCCTCACACAAGTCCGCGAAACTGGCGGGCATATCCGCTGTCGAAAACCCGGCCATCTCGCCGGGAGTACCCATGGTATAGAGAATGATTAACGGCAGGGCGGTCATCATGAGCGGCATAAAAACCACCGTAAAGAGCACGAAGCGATTCTTGAACACTTCTGCCCACTCCTTGCGCGCGATCACCCAAATTTTACGCATAACACACCTCTCAAACAAGAAACTACCAATTTTGTGGGCACCGTACTTTCTTCGCCCCAATACACCCAGGCCAACATAGGTGTAGTTATGTAAAGCAGCGCCCAGACGAAATTCTCACATCAAAACGATAGTCAAAGCAAGTAATTACTTGACCAGGCGCAAATAAATCTCCTCCAGGGAACGACGCAGCTCGCCGACAAACTGAATATCCGCGCCGGCATCCACCAACGCCCTGATCAATTCCGGGTTATTCCTCTCGGGGTCATCTAACCCGACGACCAGCTTGTTTTCCTTTATCTCCACGGAGCGCACGAAGGGTTGCTCGCTTACCACTTTTTCATATGCAGGAGAGGCCGCGCTCAGATGAACCACGACCACGCGATCATAAAGTTTCGCCCGCAGCGCTTCGGGAGTGTCGAGCGCCAGCAAGCGAGTATTAATCACTGCGATGCGGTCACACAGCCGATCCGCCTCATCGAGATTATGAGTACACAGGAAGATTGTTCTTCCCTTGTCCTTTAACTCACCGATGAACTCCCGCACCAAACGCGCCATCTCCGGGTCGAGACCAGCTGTCGGCTCATCAAGTAAGAGCACCTTCGGTTCATGCAGCATCGCCCGAGCGATGGCCAACTTCTGCCGCATTCCCTTTGAGAAAGTCGCCGCCACATCCCCGCGCCGATCCCACAATCCCAACAGGCGCAGATAGCGCTCCACCTGTCCAGCCACATCCTCCACATCATGCAATTCGGCGAAGAAGCTTAAGTTCCTCTCCGCACTCAATCGGTCGTACAGCCCAGGCGACTCGGTTAATATTCCTACGTTGCGCCTGATCTCGTTATCATCTCGCCCCACTTCATACCCGGCGACCTTTGCCTTCCCCGAAGTTGGCGAAATTAACGCGCTCAGCATGCGGATCGTTGTCGTCTTCCCCGCGCCGTTTGGCCCCAGGAAACCAAAGATCTCGCCCGGCCTGACTTCCATATCCAGGCCATCAACTGCCAGCACGTCACCGAAGCGCTTGGTTAACCCCTTCGTATCAATCATCCTTTTTCTCCTCAAAAGCGGATATCCGCCCGGCCTACAAATGCTCTCTCCCGATCAAGTGTAGCGGCTATCCTCCAGACTATCGTCTGATATGTCTTCATCTGCAATTCGCCGCACCCTTGAGCTAAGCGGCGACGCATCCGGGGGTTCCACGTCTACATCTTCTCCCGGCGCATCCATGGCTTTTATTGCGAAAATTATTAACAAGCTAATCCCCGCACCAACGATGACGGTCCCCTCAGCGGCGTAGACACCCCATCGATCCATTACGATTAACGTCGCTGCATTGAACAGCGTATGCCACGCTATAGCTCCCGCCAACCACCCCCATCCGCCGCGCCGAACACTCTGGAGGACCATCGCGCTTGCGCTCAAATGAAAACAAATCGCACCCGCTCGCTCGACGGCTCCCAACAGGGCCTTATACCAGGGCATGTTCCAATAGAGCGCCAACTGGGCCGCGACGGCATCCACTTGCTCTGGAGGTAGAGTCTTTGTAAGATCCGCCCCGCGCAATGCAATGGCTTGAAAAAAACCATAAAAAACAAGGCCGCCGAGGATAATCGCTTCACCGCCACCAAGACCCGCCCCAAAAATGAGCGCATTGGGCAGGATTCGAGCATCAGGTTCCCAGCGGCGCATGACTACAAAGCGCGCCACCTCTTCGAATACCCCTGCAGAAAGGCCGTACAACAGCGCGGCCGCAATAAACGCCAGTCCGCCAGCC
>JAUWDI010000063.1 GCA_030608865.1 Anaerolineales bacterium
GTAAAAGACCATCGGACCGAGTTTGAAATCGGAAACACAAATGCGGTTCTGGATGGAAAGATCGATCCGTTCATCGAGATGTACCTCCGATCCACAATCGGAGATAATTCCTAATGAATGGTTCCAAGGATTGCTGCCATCTTGTCGGCGCATCACGCCTCTGCTATAATCCGGCGGCTCATGAATTCATGCCCCATTTATTGAAATTGGACGGGACGCCTTGAGCGGATCTCCATTTGACTAAGAAAAACATCTCTCTTTCGAGTGGACAGGTACACTAGGAGGAACTTGCGTGGAATTCTATCTCAACCTTGTATTGTCGATTGTCTCCGTCGCACTTATCACAATTATCATTCTGCAGAGTCGCGGCGCTGGTCTCGGAGGTCTGGGTGGAGGTGGTGACTTTGGAGGCGCCGGTTTCCATGTACGGCGGGGAATTGAACGCCTACTCTTTAATATCACCATTGGTTTAAGCTTCGCTTTCTTCACTCTAGCCCTGGTGACCGTTATTCTGGTCGGATAACCCCGCTCAGACCCACTTCGGTTTCAATTACCCCTCCCCTTTATGCGCAACATTCGCTGGCAATTACTTATTGCAATAGGTGGCCTTGCACTGGTGGTCGTCTTGTTGATCGGTCAGACACCTGATCAGGTCACGGCGCCTGCCCAACCGGTTACTGGTGGTGCTCACAGCGAAGCACTGATCGGTGAGATCATCCGCCTGAACCCCATCCTCGATTTCTCCAATCAGCCAGACCGTGATATTGATCGGTTGATTTACCATGGACTCCTGCATTTCGACTCCCGTGGTATCCCAGTTCCCGACCTGGCGGCGACCTGGTCGATTTCGGCAGACGCGACGCTTTATACTTTCACATTACACGAGGATGCTGTCTGGCACGATGGCGAACCTGTCACTTCGGACGACATTGTTTATACCTATTCCAAACTTCAGGACGATAACTACCCAGGACCAGAAGATATCCATGAGCTCTGGAACCAGGTCAACATCATCCGACTGGATGATCGCCGTGTCCAATTCCAGCTGCCAGAACCGTTTGCGCCCTTTCTAGATTACCTATCCGTCGGTTTACTTCCTGATCACCTGCTGCGCGGCGTGAGCGCAGGCGATCTTATCGACCATCCTTTCAACCTGGATCCCATCGGAACCGGACCCTTCCGCCTTGACCAATTTATCCTGGAAAATAACCAGATAACAGGCGTAAGCCTGGTAGCCTTCGATGAATTTTACGGTCAGCAGCCCTTTCTCGAGCGCATCGAACTCATTCTCTTCGAGAATGAACAAGACGCGCTTAAGGCGTACAACAATGGCGAGGTCAAAGGTATTGGGTACCTGGGAGATAGCATCCTAGACGAAGCTCTAGCACTTCCTTCGATGAATGTTCACTCCGCACGGCTCCCGCGCTTGGGTTTGATATTTCTTAACCTGCAGAATCCCGAGAAGGAGTTCCTCTCCGAGAAAAAGATAAGGCGAGCGTTAGCCATAGCGATTAACCGCCAATGGATTATCGATCATGTCTTCCTGGGACAGGCCGTCCAATCCATAGGACCTATCATGCCCGGCACCTGGGCTTTTGCCGAGGGCATCAAAGCTCTTCCTTTCGATCCAGACGAGGCAGCCCAAATTCTTGAGAGCGAGGGCTGGGAACTTCCGGCCGGTGCATCACCGGGAACACCTGAATATCAACGCGTGAAAGATGAGGAAATCCTCTCCCTCGAGCTGGTCCATCTTGAAGATGATACAAATACACAAATCGCTGAATTGGTTAAACGATATTGGGAAGCGATTGCCATCAAAGTTGAATTGGTCCCTGTCTCGTCCGACAGTCTTCTAAACGATTTCCTCCAACCACGTGATTTTCAAGCCGTCCTCACTGAGTTGGATCTTGGCAGTTACCCTGATCCTGACCCTTACCCGTTATGGCACGACTCGCAAACAGAAACAGGGCAGAACTACAGCGGTTTTTCTGATCGCAATACCAGTATTTGGCTTGAACAGGCGCGCACGACACCAGATCGTGGGCGACGCTCGGATTTATACACCAGCTTTCAATACCGATTCCAGGATCAGGTCCCGTCGATCCTCATGTATTACCCGATTTATAATTACGGTATTGATGCTCAGTTGCAAGGTGTGAGCGTAGGACCACTATTCAACCCTAGTGACCGATTCAACACTGTTTTCGATTGGTTCCTTGTTGCCCGCCGGGGTGTATCGCCAGAAAAAGAAGAAACACCTCAACCCTAGGCGCAGCGGCAGATCAACCCTTGAACATTGCAAAAACTCACTCATGTGATCCAAATCCCGAGACCAAGCGGGAAAACTGCCGTGGTATAATCCGACCGCTCTGCAAGCTCTTATGCAGACCCAGAAAGGTATATTCGTGACCGAAAAAGAAGAACCCCAATCCACTAAATCACTGAAAGATCTCAAGCCAGCCCAGGAACTTCATGGAAAGATTTCCAAGATTGAACTCTTCGGCGCATTCGTCGATGTTGGCTTAAAACAGCAAGGTTTAATTCATATCTCGCAATTGAAGCAAGGGAAGATCAACCGGGTAGAAGACATCGTCCAACTGGGGGATGAAGTGGATGTCTGGGTTCTCAAAGTCGATCCGGACGCTAATCGTCTAGACCTCACGCTGATCAAGCCAGTCGCACTCAATTGGAAGGATATCCAACCGGGCAATAAATACTCAGGAGAAGTCATCAGGCTTGAAAAATTCGGTGCATTCGTTGACATCGGGGCTGAACGACCAGGATTAGTGCATGTTAGCGAAATGCGTGATGAATACGTCTCTGACCCCGGCGAGATCGTTAAAGTCGGGGAAAAAGTGGAAGTGAGTGTGCTCGAAGTAGATAGTAAGAAACGACAGGTACGCCTGAGCATGAAAGCTGCGGAAATGATTGAAGAGCTAGATGATGAACCCGAAGAAGTGCTCCCAACAGCGATGGAAATTGCTCTCCGAGAAGCCATCGATGGACCTCATAACGATGTAGAAACCTCTGCAGTAGATGTGAAAACGACAACAAAGGGCCGCAAGGAACTTGAAGATATCTATAGTCGGACCCTTAGCCACAAGATTCAAACTGTATCAAAGAAAGAGGGAGAGTAACCCGTTACTCACATATACACCCGTATCTAAAAAGCGCCTTATGGGCGCTTTTTTTATATTCCGATTTTGGGTGGCAATTTATTCGTCAACGCCACTCAAATTTTTCTAACCAAAAATGCTTTTCCGGTTACTCGTCCACACTCAACCAATCATCGGCCTTATCGTCCTCGTCGTAAAGTTCTTCTTCTTCATCCTCATCCCAGATTTCCTCGAGATTCTCATCGTCCCAGTCTTCATCGTCAGGTGATTCACCTAATTGTTTATATGTCCGGCAGCCTTCGTCTGGATCAATCTCAACAGATGATATTCCGCAAAATCCATCTTCGAGATAGACACAATTAATATAGTGGCAACGAATTCGAGGCACCTTCTGGAATCTCCTCTAATTATCGAATCCCAGTTTGCGCAGGCGTACTATGCTAATCACGAAAAGAAGCAGCATTACGACCGCTGAGACCACACAGTAAGGGCAGACGGCATGTAAAACAAAGATCTCAATATACGTCAGGTAAACTGAATATATCGTCCCTGCCAGAGTAAACCCAAAAACACCTAAATGCAAGCTATCTCTCCAGCTCGGGAACCGTGTTTCAAGGATGAGAAATGCCAGTATTGCGAGATATCCAAGTAATCCCAGGAGGGCGAGTGGAATACCACCGATTTCTGCATATTTGCTGTTGTTGACCGCTTCGCAATCGCCAATATCCGAACACGCGGCTACCGTACCCGTGAATTTAAGGAACGCAAGGTAAGCGGAATCAACTGCGCCGGCTAATGCGAGTAAAACGGATGCAAGCCAAAGGGGTTCTGATTGAGATTTTGCTTTCATATACCGTCCAGTCTAATAATATTGAAAACCATAGTGAAATCGTAACGGGATTAATTACTCGTTCAGCGCCTCAGGTCCAAAGGGTGAACGAACCCAGGCACTTCTATCGCCGAATTGTTATTGAAGGCGAAATTATAACATTCAATCCGCCGGCTCAGCCTGGGCGGATACGCCGGGCTTCGAGGACATTCGGAAGGGCTTCTAGCCGGTTTAATACTCGACTGAGCTGCGAGACATCCGTGATCCCCATGATCATGTCGAAGACTGCTAAGTTATCTTTTGTCGACACTTGTATCGCCGACATACTTATTCCTTCATTCGCTACGAGCGTAGAGACATCTCGAACAAGTCCATCCCGGTCATAAGCACGGATGGTTACAGCGACAGGATACGTCTGATGTGGCTTGCCCCATGATACCTGGATTAGTCGCTCACGGTCTCTGGCCCGCAGTGCATTCGGGCAGTCCTGCCTATGGATCGTCGCTCCTCGTCCACGAGTAATATATCCTACGATCGGATCCCCTGGAGCCGGCTTGCAGCAGCGACCGAGTCTTGTCAGCAAACCGGATAAGCCGAGGATATGTACCTCTTCCGCGTCCAACTCGGTCAGGAATTCAGGCGGCTCTTCCAGCACCTCTAATTCCCGTTCCAGATCTTCTTCAGGGATTAACTTTGTGACGATTCGGTTGATATTAAGATCACCACAACCGATAGCCATTAAGAGGTCATCGACATTGGAATAGCCCAAATCGCTTGCTATCTTCTCATAAGCCATTCCATCCAGGCCCAAACGGCGAATTTCTCGTTCAAGAAGCAGCCGCCCGTGGGACACATTATGCTCGCGGTCTTGGCGTCGAAACCAATGACGGATCTTGCCCCTTGCACGCTGGCTTTTAACCATCTCCAGGCTCGGGTTCAGCCAATCCCGGCTCGGGCCTCCGCGCTTCGCTGTGAGAATCTCTACCGCATCGCCTGTGTGGAGTTTCGTATCCAGCGATACGAGCTTCCCATTCAGTTTCGCCCCACGACAACGGTGGCCAATGGATGTATGAATGTGATAAGCAAAGTCGATCGGAGTTGAGTCTGCGGGGAGATCGATGATGTCTCCCTTGGGCGTGAAGACATAAACACGGTCATCGAACACGTCCGATTTCATCGCCGCGACGAAATCGCCGGCGTCATCAACGTCTTGACGCCACTCCATTAGACGGCGGAGCCACGTTACACGCTGTTCGAACGAATCGTCTCGCGACCGCCCCTCCTTATAACGCCAATGCGCCGCGATCCCATATTCTGCATTCTCATGCATTTTTGGTGTTCGTATTTGTACTTCCAGGGTCTTGCCATCATCATAGATAACCGCAGTATGCAACGACTGATAAAAGTTATCCTTAGGAGTGGCGATATAGTCATCAAATGTGCCCGGCACCGGCTTCCAATGGTTGTGAATCACACCCAACGTCAAATAACATAAGGATTCGCTCTCGACAACCACCCGCACCGCGCGCACATCATATACCATATCAATGGGCACACCCTTGCGATCCATCTTCCGGTGGATGGAATAGAGATGTTTGGGCCGTCCCGTTACTTCCGCATCGATTTCATACTCAGCGAGGTATCGCCTTAGTTCAGTTGTGACCTTTCTAAGCTTTTTCTCACGATCCTCCCGTCTCTGGGAAACGAGAGCTGCGATTTCTTTATATTGCTCGGGGAGGGCATAGCGGAAAGCCAAATCTTCAAGATCCCATTTCATTTGCCAGATACCGAGACGGCTGGCCAACGGCGCGAAAATCTCCAGTGTTTCCTCAGCAATCCTTGTTTGCTTCTCCGGAGGCAAGTGAGAGAGGGTCCGCATATTGTGCAGCCGGTCTGCCAGCTTAATCACAACGACACGGACATCATCACCCATTGCAAGAAACGTCTTCCGCAAGGTTTCCTTCGCCAAATCACCTTTCAAGGCGAGTGGGTCTCGAGCCCGCTTCCCACTGTGGCTTACTCTTGGAAGTTGGGTCAGCTTCGTCACACCATCGACGAGTGTGCGGACTTCTTCGCCGAAGTCACGTTCGATGTCATCCAACGTGACCGGAGTATCCTCGACAGTGTCATGTAGCAATCCAGAGACAATGACGGGGATAGGCGCACCCAAGTCAGCAAGTATGCCTGCCACGGCGAGGCAGTGGTTGA
>JAUWDI010000190.1 GCA_030608865.1 Anaerolineales bacterium
GTTCGCACCACTCTCCTTGATGAATTGCCGCAATGCATCTTGATCGGGGTTGAAGCATGCCAGCGAGAGGACCTCAACCTGAGTTACGCCCGTGAGTGTTCCCGCAAAGGCAGCCACACGCTCAAGATCCACAACCCTGGAAATCTCACCTGCACAACCGCACAATGCGATGGCTATCTCAGGTGTTTCACTGTCCTTTACAGGTTTCTCGGGAATGCTGCTTTCAGAGATAAATGGATTGGATGTGTTGAATTTCCGACCCCCGAGGTTTTCGCGCAACAGGCGCATCACTTCAGCTGCCGCACCGGAGGCGTCCAAGATAGTTTCGGCGATCTCCTTTGGAGAGGCGAAGGCGCCACATACGAAAACTCCAGGTCGTGTTGTCGCCAGAGGAGAGAACTTATCGGTCTCACAAAAACCATATTCGTTGAGTTCTATACCTAGGGTGCTGGCGATTTCGACAGCCTTTGCCGGCGGTCGGATGCCGACAGCCAGAACAAGCAAGTCGAAACGCTCTTGTTTAAGAGGTCCTTGCCCGGGTGCCGATTCCTCATGCCTCCGCCCGGCGGGGTAACGAAGGATGATCTCGTTGGTTTCGGGATCTTCCTCAACGGAAGAAATCCGGCAGCGTGTGTAGTGGATTCCGAAGCTGTCACGCGCCTGATTGTAATAGATGTTGTATTCCTTACCGAAAGCGCGCTCGTCCATCGTGAAGATATGGCATTCGACATTTGGAATGCGCTGCTTGGCGAGCATGGCCTCCTTCGTTGCGTACATGCAGCAAATCGAGGAGCAGTAGGGGTTGCGCTGGTCGCGCGAGCCCACGCACTGCAGCCATGCGATCCGCTCAGGGAGCTTGCCATCTGAGATCCGGCTTACGACTCCTTCGGTGGGACCCGAGCGAGAAGCTAGTCGCTCATACTGCATTGAGGTGATGACGTTAGGAAGCCTGCCGTACCCCAATTCGGGCATCTCCTCCGGGTTGAAGGGTTGGAAGCCCACCGCCAGAATTACTGCGCCGACATGGATCTCTAGATCACAGGGTTGCGCATCGAGGTTGATGGCGTTTGTGGGGCACACTTTCAAACATTCACCGCATTCTGCGCAATGCTCAGTGGGTTCGATCATGTAGAACGTGTCCGGCACGGAGCGAGGGGCAGATTTGTCGATGATCTTGCGCGTGCTTAAACCCAACTGAAAGCCGCTCGGACGGATCTCCGGACAAACCTCGGCACAGCGTCCGCAGTTTGTGCACAGGGTTGGATCAACGAATTGAGGGTGTTTTAACAGTTGGACATGAAAGTCGCCCGCCTCGCCCTCGAAGCCTACGAGATCAGAGGAAGTGAGCAGAGTGATATTTGGATGGCGGTTGTGATCGAGTAACGCAGGTGTAATTGATGGCCTGGTGCAGCCGAAGCCATGATCCGAGGTCCCGCGGCAGAGGACGCAGTCGTGGGTAGGGAACATGAAACCCAATTGGGCTACGCGACCTCCAAGGGAGGGGGTCGCTTCGAGAAGATATGCGTGGATTCCTGCATCGGCGAGGTCGAGAGCAGCCCGCATCCCTCCGACACCCCCACCGATAACCAATACGCTGTCGACGGTGTCGCTTGCCCTGCCCAGATTCAAGCCGTTTTGCTGTGCATCTGTCATACAAACCAGTCCATTTCTCTTTTATATTTTACGGCTGGTGAGTACCACCAACCAGGTCTATTTCGGGGTATTCCTACCCGATATGGTAACTCCCCCGCCTCTTGAGCGAATAGTGCCAGAGATCACAAGGGGCGGGGGACAATCTTCATTCAGGAAGCACACCTGTCCCTCAGTGTAAATCAGGGATTTGAAGCGGGTGTTCGATCAACCTCCGCTGCACCTATTGGTGCACTTTGTTCCAGAATGATCAAGCTATTCTTTGTTCAGGTTACAACCACGCCAACCTAAGGCGTGTAGGGTTTGATAAAGCCCTCTTCCATCATATGCGTCGTTAGCCCACGCGAGCGACGAATGATTTCCTCCGCGTTCTTAAGCTCTTCATCATAGGTCATAGGTGTGCGCGCGAGACCTTCTTCGACCGCCTGAACTGCGACGGCTGCGGCTTCGCGTGGGAACACTTCCCATTCGTCCATCGTGGGCAGGATATATTCCGGCGTGAGACCTTTCTCTTCCGCCATATCCGCTAAAGCATTGGCCGCGGCGATGCACATCGTATCTGTGATCGTCGAGGCGCGCACATCCAATGTGCCGCGGAAGATGCCCGGGAAGCCGAGGGAGTTATTGACCTGATTGGGGAAATCTGAACGTCCTGTGGCTACGACAACAGCGCCGGCCTCCGCAGCCTCCCAGGGCCAAATTTCAGGCACAGGATTCGCGCAGGCGAAGACGATTGCGTCTTTAGCCATCTTGCTAATCCATTCTGGTTGGATTGTGCCAGGCCCTGGTTTGGAGAGGGCGATTACGACATCGGCGCCATCTAATGCCTCGGGGATGCCGCCTTCACGCCCCTCCTCGTTAGTGATCTGGCATAGATGCCATTTGTCGACGTACTCGTCCTTGCGCTCCTCAAGATCCTTGCGGTTCTTGTGCAGGATGCCTTTGCTGTCGACAACGCGGCACAGCGCCGGTGTGGCACCGGAAGCGAAGATCAGACGCGAGCAGGCAACATTGGAAGCGCCGGAACCGACGAATACAATCTGGGCTTCTTCGGGCTTTTTGCCGACCAGCTTCAGGGCGTTTATCAGCCC
>JAUWDI010000093.1 GCA_030608865.1 Anaerolineales bacterium
GCCGCCAGAAGACCGATGTTACGTGTCCAATTGTTGATCACCCCCGAGCCGACTTTTATCCGTTCGGTGACGGCGGCATAGGCCGCCATGGGGACAATCGCATCCCGCACGAGGCGCGATTCCGCCTGCCAGACCGTTTCAAATCCCTTCTGTTCGGCATAACGGGCGATATCTAATCCGTCCCGAAGATCGTGGGCATCTTGTAGATATAAAGCAACGCGTTTCAGACTCATGAATGGCTCTCCTCTAGGTCTTGCATGAACTCGAAATTATAGCCTTCGCGCAGATATTCAAGATCCTCCGGAAGGTCAACATCAAGCCCGATGGATGGGTTATCACATACGACAAGTCGTACGCCAGCCGCCTTCGCACGGGCGACATGCCGCTCGAAACTGTCTGTGCCAAAATCATACTCGATCAAGCCGGGTGGGGAAGAAAGCAATGCATTGGTCCCGCTGCCGTGGCGATCAGGGGCAATTACCACGACGGGGGGATCTGTGGCTTTGCTGATCAACTTTTCAACATCGTCCATTCTCATTAAAGGTAGATCTGCCGGGATGACCAACAATCCGCTTATGTCGTACTGCTGGGCGACAACCGTGGCTCGAGCCAACGCATTGTTCAATTCCGGTGCGCCATTCTCGGTTACCGTCCTTGCACCATGTTTCCGAGCGATCGAGAGCGCTTTAGTATCTCGGCTGACAACAAGCGTTCGCTCGATTTCTTTTACCTCTCGAAGCAGGTCGAGAGTGTTAATCAGCATCTGTTGACTCAAGACCTCACGCTCATCCCTGGTCAACACAGCGGACAAACGCGACTTCGCCGTCCGCAAAGGTTTCACTGGGACAATCGCCCAAAGGGTCATTGCCGCGACTCCGCTTCAACCAGCTCTGCTGTAAACGCCAACACTTCCTCCGCCAATCTTTTTCGATCAGGTTGGGTCTTCATCATTGTTTGCGTTACTTTGGTTCTAATCCCAAGGGCTTCAATTTCCGGAGCGAGCTCTGCATCGACTTCATCGATCACAATTCCCGATAGGATCTGCCGGTAATGCGCAGCGACAGCGAAGGCAGAGGGTTCAATTCCCATGGCTGCAAACATCTTCGCTGCTGGGCCACGAACAGCCTGGCCTCCTATTATTGGGGAGACACCCACCGTAATTTTCCCCTCGAGCGCTTCGCGCACCCCGCTTAAAGCGAGGATCGGATCGATGCTAACCCAAGGATTGGAAGGACAGAGAATCACAGCGTCGGAATCCTCAATCGCCTGCAGAAATCCTGAAGCTGGTTTTGCATGCTCAATGCCTTCAAACCGAAATCCCCGCACCTCCGGTTCATGGGAGTGCTTAACAAAATATTCCTGAAAAGGAAGATCGCCATCATCTGTCTCAACGATCGTTCGCACTGGGTCATCGGTCATGGGCATAACAACGTGATCAATACCAAAGGTACGGCATAACATCCTGGTTATCTCACTCAAGGGCTGCCCGGCTTTCATCCTCCGTGTTCGCTCGACATGAAGCGCCAGATCTCGATCCCCCAACCGGAACCAGACCGGGCTTCCAAATTCTTTCAATGTTTGCAGGAAATTCCAGGTCTCATCCGTCCGGCCCCACCCTGACTGGGGGTTAGCGAGACCAGCCAATGTGTACGTCACGGTATCCAGATCGGGCGAGATGGCGAGTCCCAGATGTTCGAAATCATCTCCGGTGTTGACGACGAGGGTCAGCTTATCCGGTTCCAACAAGGTGGTTAGACCATCGACGAGTTTCGCTCCACCTGTTCCCCCAGCGAGTGCAGTAATCTTTAGCGCCATAATGTCACTTCTTCTATTGGGCGGCGCGGGCGTTCCTTTCCCGCATCCGCAGGATATCCGAGGATGATCAACCCTTGTGGGTCCCATCCCTCGGGAAGGTTCAACTCATCTCGAACTTCATCTTTTATAAAGAGTGGTGCGCACAACCAGCATGCACCCAGCCCCTCAGCATGGGCTGCAAGAAGCAGATTCTGGGCAGCCATGGATACACCTTGAACCGCCATAATGTATTCTGCTGTCTTCCTCCGTTCATCAGGGTAAACATCCATGGCTTCCATAGATAGACAGGCGATCACCACCACCGGAGCATCAGTAATCCGCTCTATCGATTGAGTCACATCCCTCTCGATCTGGCCGGGGTCATCTCCATCGGCCAGCCGGTCCTCGCGCAACTCTTCTCCCAACACGTTTGCAAGGGAGCGCTTATCCTCCAAAGCAGTGAGGATCACGAAACGCCACGGTTGACGGTTGTGAGCAGAAGGCGCCATCGTTGCCGCCTCCAATACGCGCTGGATGGTTTCGGGTGGGATCGCAGAGCCATCAAACCGGCGGATCGAGCGGCGCTCCTGGATAATGCGATAAAGCGTCGAGGCGAATTCGCTCATCCCATCGTGCTCACAGTGTCTGGCCGAATCAGGAAGATGACTCGAGGTTGTCCCTCGTACCATGGATTCTTATCAACGCCCAAGTATTTCTTTGCGAGAATATGTGTATGTTCGACAGCATCATCCTCGCGTTCAGCGGCAACGGTTCCGCGGATGTGAATATATCGATAAGGATCCTCAGGATCCATGATCAGAATCGCTACTTCCTTTCGCGAAGCCATATTCCTATCTTTGACGCGCCCCCTGACGGTGTTTATACGTAGAAAATCCCCTTCTACATCGAACCACACAGGCGTCACTTGAGGGCTGCCGTCTTCCATCAATGTAGCAAGGGATGCAAATGCTTTCTTATCATCCGTGACCAAATCACGGTGCGATTCAGGGATTTTATTCAAATTAACTGCTCCTTTTCCGTTTTCCATTCAATTAACCTATCGGAACAAATCCAATTCCTTCTCTCTGAGTATTTCCGATAGTGACCCTTCTCTCAATGGGTATGGCAGGCCACGGACGTGAACCAGCGGGAGTTTCTCCTGCGCCTGCCCCATAAGTGCGGATGCGCCCGCTGCGATTTCATCCGCAAGCCCAATCACTGTGCTTTGTAAGGAATATCCAAAGAGATCCTTCTGACCGCGCAGGTCGACTACCGCTGGAAACCCGGCCACACCGATGCAAACACCCACTGTCCCCATGCGCCAGGACCGACCGTGCGAGTCGTTAATTAAGACACCAATCTCCACCTCGCTTGCTGTCTGAAGTCCAGCGCGCAGTTCTCTGGCCGACCTTCCAGGGTCTTCCGGAAGGAGGAGTACCCATTCACCGCCATCCTCGTTCATGACATTGGAGCGGTCGATCCCCGCATTCGCGCACACGAACCCAAGTTTATGCTCGACGATGATTAAACCCTCCCGCTTCCGCAGGATTTCGACGCTCTCGCGCAGGATGAGCTCCACCATTCGCGGGTCTTTGCCGGTCTCACTCGCAAGCGCATCTGCCTCGGGCGAGGGGGAGATCTGCCTCAGATCTACAAAACGCCCCTCTGCTTTTGAGATGATCTTCTGCCCGACCACGATCACGTCACCCTCGCGCAACGTCACCGCGGCGGCACTCAACCCCGCGAGCGTAATCGCGACGAGATCGTCACCCGGTCGGATGAAAGGGATATCCGGCAGCGCAGTGAAGATCAGCTGCTTCCGACTCATCCAGCGTCCACCCCCGAGACCTTGAACGTCGCCGTTTTGACATCGTGATGTTTATTCATGTTGATCAATAGAGCCGAGATGCCCTCCAGAGTAATCGCATTATCCAACCCGCCGGCATAAAAAGCATTCATCTCCGCCCCTTCGGCGAGCTTGATCACCTCTTGCGCAGCTTCCAGATCGTCGGAGCAAACGAGTACGTCTAAATCCAGCGGTTGATCCAAGTCCTCGCTCAACCGATGAGCTGGGACCGTTTGAAATGCCGCCACAACGCGCGCTTCCGATCCGAATTTATCCTGCGCCAATCTCGCTGCTGCCGGAGGTTCAGGAGATTGGGGGTCCTTGAAATCGACCCTTGCTGTTGTATCAACGACGATTTTTCCATCCAAGACCCCCTTAAGTTGGTCGACGATGGCTTCATGCGCACTTGCTTTTACTGTGAGGACGCAGATATCCGCCATTGATGCCGCTTCCGCGTTCTCCAAGCCCACAATCGTTTCAATCCCGAGTTTCTCATTCAATTCGCTCGCGATCCGCTCAGCCTTCTCGGCCTTGCGCGAACCGATGACCACGCGATATCCCGCGCCTGCCCAGCGCGCCGCCAGTCCCGGGCCGAGCTTTCCAGTGCCGCCAATGATCGCCAGTGTAAGTATCATTTTCTCTGACATTTTTACTCCCTTATTAAATAGCGCCGGTTCCTTGTTCTCCACCCACCTGAATTGGATGGCATTCAACAGCAAATAACCTTCCCTCGTATTCCATTAAAACGCGTCTGTAAGGAGCGCTAATCTTCCGGCACATAAGTCTGGTATCGCTCCCAAACTGTGGATGCCAATTCGCGCGATCGAGCGGTGATCTGTTCTTCATCAAGCGTCAGAAGCTGCCGTTCTCGCATGAGAATCACCCCCGCGACAATCGTGCTGGTAACCATCGATTCGTTAAACCCGAAGAGAATATGCCAGGGTAAGTTGCCCCCCGAGAGTGGCGTGGTTGGATGGTAGTCAACGAGGATTAGATCGGCGTGCGCTCCAAGTGCGATTTTCCCCAGGGCACCTTCTGGGAAGAATTGCTGTGCCAATTCGGCGTTGTGATTCACAGCCATCCCTGTCAAAACATCTCCTGGCATCCTGCGCGGATCCCTGTTCCAGACTTTATGGAGGAGATATGCAGCCTTCCATTCCTCCCACATCGCGTTTGAAAAACCATCGTTTCCCAGGCAAACCTTCACACCCGCTTGCATTAAGGATTCGACATCTGCGACTCCAACCCCGTTGTTCATATTCGAACGGGGTTGATGCGTGACCCACGTCCCGGTCTCGGCCAATAATTCAACCTCGCGCTCATCAATATGGATCGCATGGGCGACGATCGTCTTCTCCCCCAGAATACCATGATCATTCAAACGGTTGACCACTCGCTTGCCGGATTTCTCGAGACTGTCGACTTCATCAACCTCATGCTCGGCGACATGGATGTGAAAACCAGTGCCGTCCGCTGCGGCTGACCGGCATAGGTCCAGGGTGCGTTCTGAAAGCGTAAGGCTGGCGTGCAAGCCAAAGGTAGCAGCAACTTTCCCCCCTGCAACCCGCCCATCCCGGCAACGCT
>JAUWDI010000080.1 GCA_030608865.1 Anaerolineales bacterium
GCATAATGGTTGTCGGCCGCCCAAGAAGCGCCGCGTTTAAGGTTTAACCAGATAAGGAAGGAATCATAACGTTATGGCAAGGTATATCGGACCAGTTTGTAAGCTTTGTCGCCGAGAGGGAGAAAAACTCTTTCTCAAAGGACAACGCTGTTTTACACCGAAATGTGCATTCGAGCGACGCGGCTATCCCCCAGGGGAGCACGGGCGTGATGCCCAATGGCGCCGCCGGCGAGTATCGGATTACAGCCGGCAGTTGCGCGAGAAGCAGAAGACGCGCCGCATCTATGGAGTTACGGAACGGCAATTTCGTCGATATTACCGAATGGCTGCCCAACAACGGGGTCTCACAGGAGAGAACCTCCTGAAGATGCTAGAGACCAGGCTAGACAATGTTGTATATCGCCTGGGCTATTCCGAAAGTCGTGCACATGCTCGGATGCTGGTGACGCATGGGCATTTCAACGTCAATGGTAGGAGGACGGATGTCCCCTCCATGCTTGTCCAACCAGGTGATGCTATCGAGGTTCGAGAGGGTTCACGGAAACGCACCTTCTTTCAGGGTTTGGCGGATATCGCTGAACCAAAAACCGTCCCGGCTTGGCTGGAACGTGATTTGAGCGACTTGTCGGGGAAAATGCTCGTTGCACCGGAACGAACGGATATCGATGCAAGCTTGAATGATCAATTGATTGTTGAGTACTATTCGAGATAATCGATCCGTGCACGGATACGTTCCTATGGTCGTGGGTCGCGGAGGGATATTGTGGTTATAACCACCAACCTAGTTATGCCGAAGATTGAACGAGAAGCCATCGCTCAAAATTATAGTAAATTCGTGATCAGCCCTCTTGAGGCTGGATATGGCATTACGGTCGGCAACGCTCTTCGACGGATTCTGTTAAGTTCCCTGGAAGGCGCTGCAGTGAGCTCCATACGCATAACGGATATTCCGCATGAATTCACAGACATTCCTGGCGTCCGTGAAGATGTGCTGCAGTTGATGTTGAATTTCAAGAAACTGCGTCTATTCCTGCACGAGGGCGAATCCGCCCGCTTGCGCCTTGATGTGAAAGGTGAGGGCGTTGTAACGGCGGCTGACATCATCGCTCCTGCTGAAGTGGAGATCGTCAATCCGGAGCTCTATCTGTTTACTGTGGATGACGATAAAGCGCATCTTGAAATCGAGTTGAACGTTGAACGGGGACGGGGCTATTCTCCTTCTGATGAGCGCGGTCGTCTACCCATTGGAGAGCTTCCGACGGACGCGATTTTCAACCCAGTACGACGGGTGCACTACGAAATCGGGCGCGCCCGAGTGGGTCAGGATACTAGCTATGACTCGCTGGTTATGGAGATCTGGACCGATGGTACGATCAAACCTGAGGAAGCATTGAGCCGCAGCGCTCAAATTCTCATGGCGCATCTGCGCGATATCGGCGGCGTTACAGAAGAGAGCCTGATGGTCGCAGCGGTGGAAGAGGAAGATACTCGCCTTACCAATGAGGTTTATGAAATTCCCATTGAGAACCTTGATCTCACAGTTCGGGTTTTCAACTCTCTCAAGCGAACGGGAATTACGAACGTCGGTGAAGTGCTTGACATGCTCGAAAAGGGTGAGGAAGCGATGTTATCCATCCGCAACTTCGGCGAGAAGAGCCTCGACGAACTCAAGGAGCGCTTGTCTGAGAAGGGCTATCTTGACGAAGAGTCGGAGCAGGCGGAAGAGGCGGAGTGAGGGATTCATGAGACACCAAGTTGCAGGTAAAAGATTAAGCCGGTCAAAGGGCCATCGTATAGCGTTGCGAAAGAATCTGATGAAAGATCTCTTTCGTCACGAGCGAATCAAAACAACCAAAGCAAAAGCGGCAGCAGTGCGCGGCGGCGCGGAAAAGCTGATTACGCTGGCGAAGAAGGGCAACGAAGCGGGAGAAGCAAAAGCAGTTCACGCACGTCGCCTGGCGGCCGCACGGTTGAATGACAACGAAATCGTGATGAAGCTTTTTGATGATATCGCCCCACGCTATGTGGATCGACCAGGTGGATTCACCCGGGTTATTAAACTCGGGCCACGCCTCGGCGACGCCGCGGAGATGGTCATCTTAGAACTCGTAGAAGAATAGGCTGGGATGAAACCGGCCGTGACGGGGCAGGAAGAAACTCCGTCTTTAGCAGCTTACCAATCGATCGTAGCTTACGACGGCACAAAATTTGAAGGTTTCCAGCGACAGGCTTCCGGGCGGAGAACCGTCCAAGGAGAACTGGAGCAGGCACTTCAGAACATCGGATGGCATGAGAGCTCCCTGAGAGCAGCCGGGCGAACCGATAGCGGTGTGCACGCACGAGGTCAGGTTATCGCTTACCAACTTGTGTGGCAGCACCCGCCCGAAAATCTCAGTTTGGCGATAAACGCCAATCTGCCAAACGATATCGCTGTCCGAAAGACTTTGCTTGCACGGAAAGACTTTCACCCGCGCTATTCAGCCGTCAGCAGACGTTACCGCTATAGTCTATTCATTGATAAAAAGCGGGATCCGTTGCGAGAGCGTTACGCTTGGCGTATCGGAACTGAAGCGGATATCAAACTGTTGAAGCGTGCAGCGGATATGATCGTCGGCAAGAAAGATTTCGGCGCTTTTGGCAGCGCACCGCGACCAGAGGGGAACACGGTACGGGAGATCTTCGAAGCGGTTTGGGATTGGCAGGACGATGAACTGTGTTTCGAGATTGAGGCAAATGCCTTTCTCTACCACATGGTGCGAAGGCTGGTATCTGCACTGTTAGCCGTTGGGAATGGCAAGATGGAAATGGACGATTTTCTTGCAACGGTGCAGAACCCCAATCAAAAATGGGACGGCGGATTAGCGCCTTCACAAGGCTTGTGCCTTCTCAACGTAAAATACGAATAAGGCCGCATGGAATTTAGAGCGGTGTAAGCGGAAGCCATTGAAGCAGTAGAGATCGAAGCCGAAAGAATGCAGGAGTAAGTAGCGTGCAGAAAACGTATTATCCAAAACCCGATGATGTAACTCGAGACTGGTATGTCGTTGACGCGGCAGGGGAGAACCTTGGACGTCTGGCATCGCGTATCGCTCAGGTCCTGATAGGGAAAAGTAAACCCGAATACACGCCCGGCGTTGATTTGGGAGACTTTGTCATAGTCATAAATTCTGAACAAGTGACCGTTACGGGAAAGAAATTAGATCAGAAAATGTATTACCGCCATTCGGGTTACCCGGGTGGCTTAAAGGCGATTTCACTCCGTAATCAATTGGAGAAGTTCCCGGATCGCGTAATCACTTCAGCGGTGTGGGGCATGATTCCGCATAATCGCCTCGGTCGGAAGCTCATGAAAAAGCTCAAAGTCTATCGAGGGGCAGATCATCCTCATAGCGCACAGAAACCAAAAAAACTGAAGTTTGAATAATCTGCGCTAAAGGAAACTGTCTCACAGAACAACATCGAGAAGAATGTTAGAGGAAGGCAGGATTGATGTCTGAGAAATATTATGAAGGCATAGGACGACGAAAAACTAGCTCAGCCCGGGTCCGTATTACGCCTGGCAGTGGGAATATTGTTGTCAATGGCAAACCTGGAGCGGAGTACTTCACCCGCATGGGTGACATGGATATCATCCTTGATCCCATGAAAGCAGCGGAGATGGAAGGTAAGCTGGATGTATCCGTACACGTCAAAGGCGGTGGGGTTACAGGACAGACGGGTGCGGTTATGCATGGCGTAGCTAGGGCTCTGCTTAAAATGGAACCTGAACTGCGGCCGAAGATGCGATCCGGAGGTTTCCTCACTCGCGACTCGCGCATGAAGGAGCGCAAGAAGCCGGGTTTGAAGCGTGCGCGCAAGGCACCGACGTATACGAAACGCTGATCGATCCAGGCAAAAAGGGTCCTTTATTGTTTGTGGAAAAACCAGGCCGGGGAGGTTAACTCGCCCCGGCCTTTAGTGTTAGTTTAGGAGATTGTTTTGGAAGCAGATTTGACGATTGTAGGATTGGGGCCGGGTTCGCCGGAGTTTGTCTCACGCAGCGTGTGGGAGTTACTCACGAGCTCGCGGGTCATCTATTTCAGAACTGGCCAGCATCCTGTCTATGATGCACTTCCTCCGCAACTTGAGCTCATCACTTTCGACCATCTCTACGAGGAGATCGATGAATTCGATGGGGTTTATTCAGCCATCGTAAGTAAAATTCTCGAAGAGGTGCGCAGAAATCCACCTGTCGTTTATGCAGTTCCTGGTGATCCAACGATCGGCGAGGCGACGGTAAGCGCTCTCCTGCGTTTGGCCGCGGAGGCGAAGCTCTCGGTTCGTGTCCTCCATGGAATAAGTTTTATTGAGCCTTGTCTGGGGCTTCTTGGGCTCGATGCCTTGGACGGGCTTTCGATTTATGACGCTCTGGAGGTTGCAGGAAGATATCATCCGCCATTTCCGCCTGACACTCCGGCTTTGGTCGGACAGCTATATTCCAAACTCGTCGCTGCGGATGTTAAATTGACCTTGTTGAATCAATATCCACCTGAACATCCTGCCAGCTTGTTACATAACGTGGGAACCGCCGACGGATGGAAAGAAGATCTCCCCCTGGCGGAAATTGATCACAGCGAGAGCATCGGCACTATGACGACGCTTTTTCTACCGGAGATGCCAGTGGAGTCCGCTTTCGAGAATTTCCAGGAGACGGTGGCACATCTACGTGCGCCCGATGGGTGCCCATGGGATATTAAACAAACCCATCAAAGCCTGCGGAATCATCTTATGGAGGAGGCATATGAAGCCCTCCAGGCATTAGACACTGAAGATATGGATGCGCTGCAGGAAGAGTTGGGTGATCTGCTGCTTCAAATTGTCCTCCATGCCCAGATCGCGACCGAAGAGGGCTTCTTCACAACGTCTGATGTTATCGCTAGCATTCAATCGAAAATCATCCGCCGTCATCCACATGTTTTTGCTGACCTGGATGTTGAGGATGTCGACCAGGTCTTGCTCAATTGGGAGGCGCTTAAGGAAGTCGAGCGCGAGAATGAGGGTTCCGAAAAGGGAATCCTGGATGGTGTGCCGATTGACCTACCAGCGCTCACGCAGGCGGAAGAGATTCAAGCGCGAGTCGCCAGGGTGGGATTCGATTGGCCTGGCATCGATGGCGTGCTGGCGAAGCTCGAGGAGGAGCTCGCCGAGGTTCAAGAAGCTTCTGAAGATGAACACGTAGCTTGGGAAGTTGGAGATTTACTATTTGCTGTCGTAAATTACGCTCGTTGGAGAGGCGTTGATCCGGAAGCTGCATTGCGAGAGGCTAATCGTCGCTTCCGGCGAAGGTTTACGGATGTCGAAAAACAGGCACGGGTAGGAGAACGTAAGCTTTCTGAACTAACAATCGATGAATTGGAGGAGCTTTGGCAATCCGCAAAAAAGCGATCTTAAGGCCGCCTCCCCGCCAGTTCCGAGTC
>JAUWDI010000033.1 GCA_030608865.1 Anaerolineales bacterium
GCCAGGGCAGCGAAGAGAGCGATTTCCAACGAAACGACTCGAAGCCAGGGTACCTGGACCCAATCCCCACGGCGTTTCCGGATTGAAAAGTAGACAGGAATACCAAGAAGGATCGGAGCTAGAAAAGCTCCATAACCTAATCCCGTTCGCAAAAGATCAATAAGCGGGTCTATCAAACCACCACGAGTGAGGCCAAAGAGCCCAAGCAGGATAATTATCGCAACGGCAACAAGAGCAACGGCGACTACATCACCCATCGAATCCATGAATGTCTCGAGTAAGAGACGTGAATCCGGTCCTGCTCGATCTTCCGGAATTTCCTGGTTGTTTGAGCTATCCTTGCGTTCTTTGTTTTTCATATCAGTCAATGCAGATCGTCAAATAACGACCGGGCGCGCTCTGCTCTACACCTGGTACACGCTGGACCATCCGTGGCTACACCGCCGGAAGGGATGCGGATGATTCAACCTCAGGTTCAGATTCATCTGAAGTCGTCTGTGGGACATCGCGCAGACTCAATCCCAAACGACGGTCTGATGCATCGATATGGATAATTCGCACCCTCACTTGCTCCCCCTCATGAAGGACATTGCGAGGGTGGAGAAAGCTGCCATCGCCCAACTCAGAAACATGAATCAACCCTTCCAAACCCTCCTCAATGCCAATGAAGGCGCCGAATTTAACCACATTCGTCACGACACCTTCCACAATCTGCTCGATTGAATACTTTTCATCCACTTTTTCCCACGGATCCGGTAGAAGCTCTTTCAGGCTTAAGGCTACTCGATCCTGATCCCGATCAACAGAGATGATTTGGACCTCTATTTCCTGGCCGCACTCAACGACATCAGATGGATGCCCGACCCTCCCCCACGAGAGCTCTGAGACATGAATCAATCCTTCCACGCCTCCTAAGTCGACAAAGACACCGAATCGAGTTATGTTGGTGACTTCTCCCCGCACTCGATCCCCTGGCTTTAAAGATGTCAAGAGCTCGACTCGCCTTCCTGGTCCGGCGAGTGCTGCACGCTGAGATAGGACAAGTCGTCCACGTTCGGAATCAAACTCAATAACTTTCAACCCCATTTGTTTACCAACTTGATCTTCAAGCATCTGGAATCGCAAATCATCTTCAAGGTCAGGTTGAACGTTCATGAGATGCGAAAGTGGAACAAATCCTCGCAGGCTTCGAGCTTCGACGAGTAATCCACCACGATTGAAGCCAACAATAGGAAGTTCAATGACTTCATCGGCTTGATAAAGTTCGCGGGCCCAGATCCAATCTTCTGGGTCACCTTGATTGATTATTCGTCTATCTGAGCCGCCCTCAATTTCCGGTTCGGTGTCGCCGACCTGCTGTTCTTCCTCTTCTAGAACCGCCGCCCACCACGACTCATCCAGAACTGGCCCTTCTTTGCGCTCGCTCGCCTCGTTTGGTGCATCCTCCAGTGTCATGTTAATAAACCTTTACCCACTCGTCGACTCAGATAAGACCTGCGAAATTCCGAATGGTTGATAATCCATCCAAATGAGAATTATTCCATCTTCTGGGCCACAACCTCATCTGAGGCAGCTACCCCTCGTTCCATGTTCGCTATCGTTTCGGCTACCGCCTCGATCGCGACTCGTTGTTTCCGGTACAGATCCGCTTCAGACATCGCCAATTTCATGGCGACATCTCTTACTTTTCTACCCTGCAGAAATTTCATTTCCAGAATATTGTACAGCATCCACTCTGCCGTGAAACGGCGCTCCCCTTCTGGTCGGACCTGATCGATTGCATGGCGAAGAGTTGCTCTTAAAGCGTTCACGGGGTTCCCATCGTGATCATCCATTGCCCGCCTGACTACACGCAACCCAAGCAGCGGGCTGCTGGTAAGCCGAGGCCCGCCCCAATAATGCCCAAGCGCTTCACGCACCAACTCCGTTAGCTCCTCTTCGGATCCAATCCCTTCTACCGGGGCGCTGAGCGCGTCCGAACCAGCATAGCGCGCTTCAGCCCGTATTCTTTGAATCGTTTGAACTTGCGGCACCAGCCGGTCGACGATCGCGAAAACCTCTCGCTGCAATTTTCTCTCTGTCAACGCTATTGTGGCTCGCTCAAGAAGCGTACTCAGATTTTCCTCTTCTTCTTGTGTGAAATCGGGTACGGGGCCGCGAGCCTGTAAACCTAAGAAACCGATAACCTCAGCAGGATTAGTTAGACGCAGCGGGATTAACCAGAATATATCCCAAGAGAATACATCCCCCAAAAGATCAAACTCCTGGCGGTTATCGGTGACCATCAATGGCGGAAGATCCTTCGAACCCCGCAATGGGTCCTCAGAACCAACCGCGACCTCCATTTCCAGACCCTCTGCCCCAACGAGCGCAACGAATGCCGAATCACTCCCAAGCTGGTCACAGATCGCATTGAGAATGGATTCGAGAAATTGCTTGAGATCCCCACTCGTGAGCAAACGCTCTTCCAATAACTGAAGCCGAGCGACATCACCGCGATCCTCGCCATAAAAGAACCAGAGTTCGACCGGACGACGGATAAGCGTGATCAAATATTGGAGGATGAGAATTGAGGCAACCGTCGTGAAGGGGACTACACGGCTGTTTTCATATCCAAACATCTCTGCCAGCCGATTGACGATGACGGTGAGAGCTAGCACTGTGGATGCCACAAAAGGTCCACGAATTATCCATTGAAACAATCGCGCTTTGACTACTCGATCGGGAATCTCAACACCAAAGTACGCTACAGCATAGGACATTAACACCAGCTGAACAGCAACGAAGATGTTGATGACGATTAAAATGCTCCAGAAAAGAACGCCCTGGGAAATTAATGTGGCTCCTCCCAGCATCACCCAGGGATACGCCGCAATCAGTGGCCCAATTGAGCCAGCTAACAGGTAGCGCATCCGTCGTTTGCTAGAGCGTGTCAGGCAGCGTTTGTAAGCTCGCCCAAAGTTATACCCCGCCAGAATCAAGTTGATGAGCAAGAAAAGGCTGAAAAGCGGGAAGAGTGGTCCGGGGCGTAAATAGACGACCGACTCGCTAACCACAACTTCAGCGGCGATCAACTGGCTGAACGCGACTCCTGCTAGTGTTAACCCGCTGAGAAGATAGCTCAATCCGACGAGGCGCGATCGACGGCCTCTGGATGGTCTTCCCGTCGCGGCCAGGAGAGCATCGGAAAGTTGCAGATAGGCAGCAGGCACAAAACTAATGCCCAGCCATTGCAAACGGAGCCACACCTCAGCCTCTCCAAGGGAATTGGTTGTGGCCACGAGCACATCACCAAAGTAGACGATCGTTACACAAGCCAACAACACTGCCAGGGAACGCGCAACCCTCTCACGCATATTGAAGGTCAGCGCGTAGAGCAGCAGCGAGAATGCTGTAATCGTGTTACCAGCAGTGAGGATTTGGTTCAGAGTGAGCAATGGTGCAACCATATCAGGCATAGAGATTACGGCTGGATCTCAACCGAGTTCCACAGCGAAGAAAAGCGCAATATCCTGATCCGGGTAGTACAGATCACTATATCCCGCGTAAAGAAATCCGGTTCTCTGAGCGAGGCAGATCGCCGGGTAGTTCTTAGTCTGCATTTCCATGAATAGAAGTCTTCTTTCCCTGGCTCGGCACCACTCCTTTCCAGCAGCAAGCAGCCTTGAAGCGACCCCCTGCCTCCTGAAGCGCAAGTCTACGACTACGTCCGTTATCCACGTGGATGCTTCGGCAGGGCCATCGCTCAACGCCAGGTATCCAGCAGGCTGCTCTTCTACCTCCGCCATGAGCAGTGCCTGCAGATGAGTCCACTCATCTGCCAACCGTTTAGGATCTCTTGGATAGACGGCCTGCATCGGGCGCGGTAATCGCACTTCCCGGAAGGTCACCCCGATCTCACTTGCCTGCTTGCGGTATGAGAGCTGCCAGACATGATCTGTGCTGAATCCATGGTCCATGGAAATTAATCCGGGGATGTCACTTGATATTGCCTGGCGAACATTAATTTGCTCAATCATCGTAACCTTTGACCCTCATTGCGTACTTATGGGACGATTTGCAGCCGGATCTGGCAAGGGAAGGGAGCGTTTCCGAGTGTATCGGTAACGACCAACTGGACCGCATACTGACCTGGTCGAACCAGGCTTGTATCCCAGATTCCCAACATCTCTGTCTCGTCGTCGCAACCCTGCTCGCATACGGTTTGATTGTTGGCCGAGATTGCCAGCCAGGGGCTTGCCGGCTTTAAATCGTTGAACTCAAGCTTATAGAAAGCAAAACCCGGGATATTTGCAGCCCCTTTAAAATGCACCTCACCACTAACTCTCTCGCCGCTTTCAGGAGAGAAGATCGTCGCATTGAGATTCGCACAACCTGCGCCATCAATGCCATCCGGGTCTATTGGCGTCGCTGTCGAAAATGCGGTTCCTTCTTCTCCCTGTCCCAAAATGGGGGTTGCAAGCAGGGAAACCGTTGGTATTACAGTTGGGCGTAGCGAGGCAGGAAGAGCAGGGCTAGCGAAGGTCGTCAAGATGAACACCACAACGATACCGGTGACGGCGAGAGAAAGCATTCCACCTGAGCGTCGCAGCCTGGAGATGGACCGTTCCCGCTCCAAACCATAGATCGCCGACCGATATCTGTCGTACGCTCGCAGAACCGACCCAAAATAAACCAGTCCGAGTAATCCCAGGAGGAGAAATATCCATCTCTGGTTAGCCTCGATTAACAGTAATACTTCTTCCATGTACTTCCAATCTTATATTTCTTTTAATACTCCCCTGACTAGAGCTGTCAATCTCGGGACAATCACCTCGCCCGCAGCTAAGACTTCTTCGTGAGTCGTCACTGTTGAGCCGTCGAGGTTGGCCTTGTTACTAATGCCAGAAACACCCAGGACGCGCATCCCACCATGGCGGGCAATGATGACTTCTGGAACGGTGGACATCCCGACGGCGTCAACCCCAATCCCACGCAGAAACCGTAAATCCGCGGGGGTTTCAAACGAGGGTCCAGCAAGGCATACGTAAACACCTTCCTGCAGTGGGATATCACCTTTATCGGCGACAGCTCTGGCGATCGACTTCAGCTCCGGATCATAAGCTTGGCTCATATCTGGAAAGCGCGGGCCATATGCGTCTAAGTTCGGGCCTCTCAGTGGCGATTGACCGGCCATTCCAATTAGATTGATATGGTCTGAGATGAGCATGAGTTCACCGGGTGAAAACTCGGGGTGAACGGCTCCCGCGGCATTGGTAACAATTAGAATTTTTGCCCCCAGCTTCTGCATAACTCGCACCGGGAGACCTATGCGCTCAATTGAGTGTCCTTCATAGTAATGAGCACGACCTTGTAAAACTAACACGGGAACTCCCTCTAGATGACCAAAGACGAGTTTGCCTGAGTGCCCTTCGACCGTTGAAACGGGCCAGCCAGGGATCGCACTGACTTCAATGTGCTCCGCACCCTCTATTGCCTCCGCCAGCGGGCCCAATCCGGAACCTAAAATCATGCCAATTGTGGGCTCCAACGATGTCGTCTTTCTGATTGCCCCTACTGCATCATCTATATCTTGTTCACGAATAAAATCCATAGTCTACCTCTCGTCTTCGCTTCTGGATCGACGGCGATGAATACGAACAGCGTTCGGGCTCGAAAGCCCCAGGAGTGTTTGCACTTCACGTCGAGACTTACCTTCTTCTAACATATGACTGGCTCGCGAGTGTCGCAATGTGTGAGGGGAGAGGGATCCTTCCAACTCGCTTACAACCGCCCAACGTTTGACGACCAGCCACAACCCTTGCCGGCTCAATCCCTGGCCTCGTTGGTTTAGGAACAGTACATTCTCAGCGACGTTGCGCACGAAGTGGGGTCGCCCATCACTTAAGTATTTTTGCAACAGAGTGATCGATTCAGGAATCACCACCCATTGGGTACGATCTGGCGGTCTGCGAATGTGTGCATGGTTAAGATCTACATCGGGAACTCGGAGGCGAACCATATCCGTGGCTCGGAACCCAGTTTCGTACAGCAGCGAAAGGATTGCTGCATCTCGGATTGCACCTGGAGAAAGATACTTTCGTGGCGCCAACAGCAACCGATCCAGTTCCTGTTTGTTAAGTGTCCGCGGTTGAGGTCTTCCTAGTGTCGGTCCTTTTAGCAACCCGCGGAGGCCCCGAACGTCCACAAGACCCTGACTAGAGAGGAACTCAAGGTAGGATCTGGCAGCAGCAAGCTTGCGAGAGACCGTCGCCGGTCTGTAACCCTGCACTCCCAGCCAGTCTACATAGTGGATAACAGCCGAAGGAGTAAGCGCCTCAGGCGCCAGCGGTGCGCCTGAATGGCTGGCGAGAACACGATAGAACTGATCGAGGTCGGTGCCATACGCAGTAATTGTATGTACCGAGGCGTTGCGTTCATTTTGGAGTTCGTCAAGATATTGTTGGATGGAGCGCTCCATTGGGTCTCCCGGCTGCTCCTTTAAGCTCATTTTACATTATACCATCGGGCTTCATAAACTTACCATAACTACACCCCCATTGCGACCACATTGAAAATATAACCCGGGGTCTTCAATTACTTAATTCCCCTCGGGATTAACCATCACCATGCACTTCCCTCATCCAGCCGCTGCATATCTTCATCCGTTAACTCAACGGACAGGCACCCGAGGTTATCCTCCAGCTGCTCTAGATCTCGAGGGCCGATAATAGCGCTCACAACAGCAGACCGGGAAATCAACCAGCGCAGAGCGACTTGAGAAGGTGATTTCTGTCTTTCCAGAGCGATTTGCTTGACAATTTCCAATGTGGATAGACTATGCGGGTCCATTAAATACGCTTGAATCCTGTCGCTCGTCGCCCCGCGACTGCCTTGCGGAGGGGTTTGATCGCCGGCGTACTTGCCGGTGAGGAAGCCCCCTGCTAACGGACTGTACGGGATAACTCCGATGTCGAATTTCAAACAAATATCTTCGAGTTCCCGCTCAAACTCATCCCGATGGACTAAATTGTAATGTGGTTGGAGGCTGATGAAACTTGTCAGCCGGCAGCGATCGGAGGTCCACAAGGACTCCATTAAACGCCATGCCGAGTAATTTGAGCAGCCGATATACAGAACACGCCCATCGCGGATAAGATCATCCAACGCACGTAGTGTTTCCTCGATCGGTGTACTCTCATCCGGCCAGTGCACCTGGTATAGATCGATATAGTCTGTTCCCAATCGCTTAAGGGACTGCTCCACGGCCGAGAAGATATGTTTACGAGAAAGCCCTTCATCATTCGGACCCTCACCCATCCGTCCTCGGACTTTCGTCGCCAGGATGACCTGTGTTCGTTTCTCAGGATTCTTGCGAAGCCATTTTCCGATGATGCTCTCAGCGACCCCTCCCGGATTCCCATCGATCCACCGAGAATAGATATCCGCCGTATCAATGAAATTAATACCCGCATCATAAGCCGCATCGAGCACCTCGAAGGAGGTTTTTTCATCCGCCGTCCATCCAAATTGCATCGTGCCCAAACATAAAGGGGAAACTTTTACCCCTGATCTTCCCAAAGATCGTGGTTCCATTTTTCCCAACCTCCTGATTAAGGTCTAAATAATATGAAGCGAAGTTTCTAAGAGCTCCTGGATCGAAAAACAACACTGGTGGCCGGGTGCTGATAGCAGCATTAACCATGTGGACCTCCCAGTACGATCTCGCCGTTCTGGGAGGTCCTCACTTACAGTTCACAAAATCAAGCTCGTTATCGGCGTTCGTGACTGCCGGCTTGAAATCCTTGAGCTTTAAATATCAGTGCTGAAAGCTATACCCACGGTTCCCGGACCGACGTTCGCACCGACAGCCGGGCTGACTTCAGCAAGCATGGACTCGACAGGCTTAAATCTTTCCTCTGCTTCCCGGAGTAATGTAAGCGCTTCCTCTTCGGTCGCTGCGTGCAAACACGCTATGCGCACGTTTTTCTTACCTTCGAGCTTTTCTCCCACGATATCTAGCAGCCTGGCTTTGGCTTTCTTTTTCGATCTCACCTTCTCAAAAGACTCCACTTGTCCATCTTCAATAAGGAGGAGCGGTTTCAGGCTCAGCGCCGTGCCCAGCAACTTCGCCGCGCCCCCTATTCGACCGTTGCGGTGCAGGTATTCGAGCGTGTCTACAACAAAGAATATCCCGGTGTGATTTTTCGCTTTTTCAGCGATTTCAACGACTTCCTCATAGGATTTCCCCGCTTCCACCGCACGAGCTGCTGCTAGGACTTGAAATCCCAATTCCATCGACACAGACATCGAGTTGACA